>JABXHP010000369.1 GCA_013373575.1 Oceanospirillaceae bacterium
GCTGCACACGAAGGTGTAGCGACAGGCCGTGCTCCTGTGGTAACCGTTATGGGTCACGTCGACCACGGTAAGACATCGCTGCTGGACTACATTCGCACGACACGCGTAGCTGCAGGCGAATCAGGTGGTATTACCCAGCACATCGGTGCCTACCATGTTGAAACTGATAACGGCATGGTTACCTTCTTGGATACACCTGGACACGCAGCGTTTACCGCAATGCGTGCTCGCGGAGCCTCTTTGACAGATATCGTGGTATTGGTCGTTGCTGCTGATGACGGTGTAATGCCTCAGACAGAAGAGGCGGTGCAGCACGCGAAAGCCGCGGGTGTTCCACTAGTCGTCGCTGTAAACAAGATCGACAAACCAGAAGCAGACCCAGATCGCGTTAAAAATGAGCTGGCTCAGCGTGATGTTATCCCAGAAGACTGGGGTGGCGACGTGCAGTTCTGTAACGTCTCAGCTAAGAGCGGTGAAGGCATTGATAGCCTACTCGAATCTATCCTGCTGCAGGCGGAGCTACTTGAGCTGACTGCTGTTGACGATGCACCAGGTCAGGGTGTGGTTGTTGAGTCACGTCTCGATAGAGGTCGCGGCCCAGTTGCTACGTTGCTTGTCCAGAACGGTACCTTGAAGAAGGGTGATATCGTTCTTGCAGGTATGAACTTCGGCCGTGTTCGCGCAATGCTGGATGAGAATGGTGCTCCGGTAGAAACTGCAGGTCCAGCTATACCGGTTGAGATTCAAGGTCTAGACGGAACGCCTGATGCAGGTGATGAGTTCACTGTCGTATCCAGCGAGAAGAAAGCGCGTGAAGTTGCGCTCTTCCGTCAGGGTAAATACCGCGAAGTTAAATTGGCGCGTCAGCAGCAGTCTAAGTTGGAGAACCTCTTCAACAATATGCAGGCTGGCGATGTGAAATCGCTGAACATCGTGATTAAGACTGACGTACGTGGTTCGCTTGAGGCACTTACCCACTCACTGGAAGATCTCTCTACCGATGAGGTTAAAGTGAACATCGTCTCTGGCGGTGTGGGTGGTATCGGTGAGACCGACGCTAACTTGGCGCTGGCATCCTCTGCGATTCTGATCGGCTTTAACGTGCGTGCGGATGCGCAGGCCCGTGCGATTGTTGAGCGTGAAGAGATGGAGCTGCGTTACTACTCTGTTATCTACGACATCATTGATGATGTTAAAGCAGCAATGGGCGGTCTGCTCTCACCTGAGTTCCGTGAGGAGATTGTTGGTGTTGCAGAGGTACGTGATGTCTTCAAAGCACCTAAGATTGGAGCAATCGCTGGCTGTATGGTTACTGAAGGTACGGTTTACCGTAACAAACGTATCCGTGTACTGCGCGACAACGTGGTTATTTACGAAGGCGAGCTGGAGTCGCTACGTCGCTTCAAAGATGCTGTTAACGAAGTACGTAACGGCATGGAGTGTGGTATCGGCGTGAAGAACTATAACGATGTTAAAGTCGGAGACCAGATTGAGGTTTACGACACCATCGAAGTTCAGCGTACGCTGTAATAGCAAGGTAATTAAGAGCTTATATGGCACGCGATTTTAAACGCACCGACCGAGTTGGTGACCAGATCCAACGTGATCTGGCCCAGCTCATTCATCGTGAGATAAAGGACCCACGCCTCGGCATGGTGACGATCAACCACGTCAAAGTGGCCAAGGATCTTGGTTACGCTGACGTTTACATCACGGTACTGCCGCTCAACGGCATGGATGAGGCTGAAGCGACAGCAAACAGTCTAGCGGTATTGAAGAACGCTGCAGGCTTTCTGCGCGCGGAGCTCTCTCGCCAGATAAAACTGCGCGTTATGCCTAATCTCCGTTTCCACTTTGACGAGAGCGTCGAGCGTGGTCGCCATTTGGCGAGCTTGATCGAGCGCGCGCGTCGAATGGAAGACGATAACGACGCTGAGCCTGAAGAGAACTAATCATGGCTCGACGTAACAAAGGACGCCGCATCGACGGCGTCTTTTTACTTGATAAGCCTCAAGGCTGCAGCTCTAACTTCGCTTTGCAGCGGGTCAAACGTATCTATGATGCCGCTAAAGCGGGTCATACCGGTGCCCTAGATCCGCTAGCTACAGGTCTTCTGCCTATCTGTTTAGGTGAAGCGACTAAGTTTTCACAGTTTCTACTCGACTCAGATAAACGCTACCTCACCACAGCCAAGCTCGGTGTTCGCACCGACTCCAGTGATGCTGACGGCGAGGTAATTGAGACTAAACCTGTGCCGGCTATTGACAGAGCCGAACTTGAAGCCCTGCTTGAGCGCCGTTTTCTTGGTGAGATCGAGCAGGTGCCTTCCATGTTCTCTGCGCTTAAGCACAACGGACAGCCGCTCTACAAGCTTGCCCGAAAGGGTGAGAAGGTTGAGGTTAAACCAAGACAGGTGACTATCTTCGAGATCAAGCTACTCGACTTGCGAACTGACGAGATCGATCTGGAAGTGCACTGCTCCAAAGGTACTTACATCCGCTCAATTGTTGAGGATTTGGGGTTCGAGTTGGGCTGTGGGGCGCATGTAAGTATGTTGCGCCGTACAGAGGTGGCTGACTACGACTCGTCACAGATGCTAACACTGGAGCAGCTTGAGGATTTGGCGCGCCCAGCGGTAGAGGGTGAAACCCAAGAGTGCATACAAACGCGTTTAGATGCTGTATTATTTGCGCCCTGGAGTGCGGTTGAGCGGTTCCCGTCGCTTGAGTTAAGCGATATTTTGGCAGCTCGGCTGCTCCAAGGACAGAAACTGGGCGAGCGTTTTGAACAACGCGGCTTGGTAAGATTGTTTGAGAATTCACGTTTTCTGGGGTTGGGCGAGGTCGATGAGACTGGGCGCTTGCGGGCGAAACGCCTGCTCGATACCTCAGAGAACGCGTTGTAAAAGAAAGATTTACCCCATATGGGGTATGACGCTGAACTGAAGATATGCTCGGTACAGCGCGACTTAAACCCGGGGCCCTCCTTTGTGTAGTGCCCCGTGCATATCGTAACTAGGAGAATATCAATGGCACTGTCTGTTGAGAAGAAAGCTGAAATCGTAGCTGAATTTGGTCGTGGCCAGGGCGATACTGGTTCACCAGAAGTCCAGGTTGCACTGCTGACTGCTAACATTGAAGGCCTACAGGGTCACTTCAAAGCAAACAAGCAGGACCACCACTCACGTCGCGGTCTGATTCGCATGGTAAACCAGCGTCGTAAGCTGCTGGACTACCTCAAAGGTAAAGATGCAGATCGTTACCTTGAGCTGATCAAGCGTCTGGGCCTGCGTCGCTAAGACCAGATCCATGGGGGCCATACGTTGTATGGCCCTTTTTCATTAAAACTGTAACAAGCCTCTGCGAACTCGCGTCACTCAAGCCTGTACTCAATTGGATTTTCTAAAACCGATTAGAGAGCTCAACTGAGTACTGGCTCTAAAAGATGTAAGTTTCGTGATCAGCAGAGATCATTTACTTAAAACGGAGCTAATCGATGTTTAATGCGATTACTAAGACGTTCCAGTTCGGTAACGACACTGTAACGATCGAAACCGGTAAGATTGCTCGCCAGGCGACTGGTGCAGTCATGGTTACTGTAAACGAAAAGACTCAGGTTCTTTGTACTGTTGTTGGTGCTAAAGAAGCTAAAGAGGGTCAGGATTTCTTCCCTCTGTCAGTTCACTATCAGGAGAAGTACTACGCTGTAGGCCGTATCCCTGGTGGTTTCTTCAAGCGCGAAGGTCGTCCAACTGAGAAAGAGACATTGACTTCACGCCTGATCGACCGTCCTATCCGTCCACTCTTCCCTAAAGGCTTCATGAACGAAGTACAGGTTGTATGTACGGTAATGTCGTCTGACAAGAACGTAGATCCAGATATGGCAGCGATGATCGGTACCTCTGCAGCGCTGACTATTTCAGGTATCCCGTTCCTAGGCCCTATCGGTGCAGCCCGCGTTGGCTTCACTGAAGACGAAGGCTACATCCTCAACCCAACTTACGAAGCGCTGGCTGGCTCAGAGCTGGACATGGTGGTTGCGGGTACTAGCGATGCTGTTCTGATGGTTGAGTCAGAAGCTAAAGAGCTGAGCGAAGACGAAATGCTGGGTGCGGTTCTGTTCGCCCACCAGGAGATGCAGGTTGCTATCAACGCGATTAACGAATTTGCTGCTGAAGCTGCCAAGCCTAAGTGGGACTGGAAACCTGCTGAGAAGAACGTTGCACTGACTGATGCTATCAACGGCGCTTTCGGTGCTCAGATTGATGCGGCATTCCAGGTGGCTGACAAGATGCAGCGTCAGGACACTCTGCGTGCCCTGCGTGACCAAGTTGTGGCTCAATTCGCTACAGGTGAAGAGGGCGCACCAGGTGCTGGTGAAGTCTCTAAAGTGTTTGCCTCTATCGAGAAAGCGACTGTACGTGAGCGTATCCTTAGCGGTCAGCCACGTATCGACGGTCGTGATACTAAGACTGTTCGTCCAATCAACGTTGAAGTTGGCACCCTCAAAGGTGTTCACGGCTCTGCAGTCTTCACGCGTGGTGAAACTCAGGCGATCGTTGCTTGTACGCTGGGAACAAGCCGTGACGTACAGATCATCGATGCGCTGGAAGGTGAGCGTCGTGACCCGTTCATGCTGCAGTACAACTTCCCTCCGTACTCTGTAGGTGAAGCGGGCCGTATGGGTGGTGCTGGTCGTCGTGAAATCGGTCACGGTCGTCTAGCTCGTCGTGGTGTTGCTGCGGTACTTCCAACTCAGGAAGCGTTCCCATACACCATGCGTCTGGTGTCAGAGATCACTGAATCGAATGGTTCATCATCTATGGCCTCTGTGTGTGGCTCGTCACTGGCGATGATGGATGCGGGTGTGCCTGTATCTGCTGCTGTTGCGGGTATCGCGATGGGTCTGGTTAAAGAAGATGACCGCTTTGCCGTGCTGACTGACATCCTCGGTGATGAAGATCACCTCGGCGACATGGACTTCAAGGTAGCGGGTACTGAAGCAGGCGTTACTGCACTGCAGATGGATATCAAGATCACCGGTATCACAGAAGAGATCATGGAGATCGCTCTGGAGCAGGCACACGATGCACGTGTACACATCCTGCGTGAGATGGCCAAGGTTATCGGCTACGCTCGTCCAGAACTGGCAGACCATGCACCTGCAATGGTTCAGCTGAAGATCAACCCAGAGAAGATTCGCGACGTTATCGGTAAGGGTGGTGCAGTTATCCGCTCTATCACCGAAGAGACTGGTGCATCAATCGATCTGGATGATGACGGTACAGTACGCATCTACGCTGATAACAAAGAGGCCTCTAAGGCTGCTGTTGATCGCGTAACTGCAATCACTGCTGAAGCTGAAGTTGGCAAAATCTACGAAGGCAAGGTTGTGCGCATCGAAGACTTCGGCGCGTTTGTTAATATCCTGCCGGGTAAAGATGGTCTGGTTCACATTTCACAGATCGCCAATGAGCGCGTGAACAAAGTGACCGATTACATCAACATGGATGACATCGTTAAAGTTAAGGTACTGGACGTTGATATGCGCGGCCGTATCAAGCTGTCGATGAAAGATATGGAAGAAGACGAGTCTGTTGATAACTAATCAATAGCGCTTGTTTAGAAAGGGAGCCTCGTGCTCCCTTTTTTATCGCACAAAATCCGGCGAGTCCAGGTTCCCAGTCTAAAGCGACTACAATTGAAGAACACCTCTTCAAGGAGCGCTGTTATGGCTTACCTCTGGGCTTTCGCATTTACTGCTGTGCTTATCTGGTCGGGAATTAACCCCAAGGACCAGTTCACCTGGTTTCTCGAGGTGGCCCCAGCGTTAGTTGGTGCAGTGGCGCTCCTTGCCACATACAGACGCTTGCGCCTAACACCTATGCTCTACCTGCTGATATTGGCGCACTCCATCATTCTGATGGTTGGTGGGCACTACACCTATGCTGAGGTGCCACTCTTTGATGGACTTTTCGGTGCAGAGCGCAATAACTACGATAAAGTGGGGCACTTCTTTCAGGGCTTTGAGCCAGCTATCTTGGCGCGCGAGATTTTAATAAGGCTCAATGTTGTTAACGGTAACCGCTGGCGTAATCTATTTATTGTTTCTCTCTGTCTCGCCTTCAGTGCCCTCTATGAGCTAATCGAGTGGTGGGTTGCAGAGTTGACTGGAGAGAACGCTGAAGCGTTTCTCGGAACTCAAGGATATGTGTGGGACACTCAATCTGATATGGCTTGGGCGCTTACAGGTGCCCTTGTAGCCCTACTGCTGATGAGTCGCTGGCATGATCGCCAGATAGCGGCGCTAAGATAGGCAACGCAAACCCGAGGAGAGAGGCACTGCCCCGCTCCCTGTGGTTGGGTTCTAGCTACTCGTCGTCGATAGGTTCGCGATCGCGCCACGCGCGATAGATGCGGAAGGAGTAGATCGCGCCAAAGACATTGAGGAAGTCCAAGATCGCAGACAGTACCATTCCGGTAATTACCGACCCCTCGGCGATAGGTGCAACCAACAGCTCAGCAATAAACAGCAGGCCGTAGATAATCGCGAGCCCTTTGGCAAGGGTCCAGAACAGGTCCGCCGTACCCGCCCAGCTTATTTTCAGTGCCTCCATGGGGCCCTTGCGTTCGAGCAGACAAACCTGATTTGCCAGTCCTAAGCGAACCGCGATGTAGAGACCGGGTAGCACCAACAGCATGAGGCCAGCGGAGATGGCGAGCGCACTTAGAAGGAATGTGAAAAATAGCCGTCCCCAGTTCTTCAGACCCCATACCCAAGACTGCAGCGCGCTGATAGGTTGCTTGTCCACTATTGATTGCATGTAGAAGATAGTTGCACCGAGGTAGATCGGTACAAACAGCAGATCCATGCTGGTGAGTAAGAAGAGCTCATTTTGCAGGTTTGAACCCTCTTCAACGTCGCCAATAACGGTACGCTGCAGCAGCATCAGACCAATGATAAAAGGGAGCTGTATGCTCAATAGCGAGCTGAAATTCGAGCGGAAAAAGTAGTAACTCTGTTTTAGATAATCGATTGCCATAAAATGCTTTTAAATCTTCGGCTTAGTTAATAGGTAAGTGCAGAAGCTGCCTGAATCCTGGTCCAGCTCTACAGCGTTAAAGTAGTTTGAAGCAATACGTTTCAATGGAACGTGCTGGTTCACGACAAAGCAGGCCCTTCCGTCTGCCTTCAGTAAGCGTGCAGCATTTTTTGAGAATCGATCTGTCAGATCGTAATCCACGCCAAAGCCGCTATGAAAGGGTGGGTTGCATAGTATCAGATCAAATTTAGAGTCCAACTCTGCGCCGGCATCGGAGAAGTGAAAGTCTACATCCATGCCTGCCTGTTGGAGGGTCTGGCGCGTCGCCAGTGCTGCTGCGGCGTTGTTGTCGGTAGCGCTTATCTGTGTTTGCGTGCCTGCCGCTGCAAGCGAAAGGTAGCCTGAGCCGCTGCCCAGGTCCAATAAAGTGAGATTACCCAAGGGCAGTTGTGATTGCAGCATAAACGGCAGTCTCTGGATAAGCTGCTCACTGCCTTTATCGACCTTTTTCCAGCCATAGACACCGGGCTTTGAGAGCAGTGAGTGCATACCAACTTGGGACACGCTGCGAACCTTGGCGTAATCCTGATCGTCCAGTTCTACCCCGCGACTAGCGCCCAAAGTCAATTCAACAATCCAGCTATCGCCACCGAGTTTCTTCTCGGATCTCTCACCGCTCAAGCGCTTTTGGGCAGACTTTGAGTAGCTCTTTATCCCTTCCGAGCGATCACCTAGCAGGACAAACTTGGCACCATCCGTCAGCTTCTCTGCCGCAAGATTAATCAGGTGATTGACCACTGCTTTCTCTTTCGAGATGCGATAAATAATCGCCTCGGGGGCGAACCCTTCTGGCCATGCAAAGTCTGAAAAGCTGCTCGTCCAACCACTTTTGAGTAGCTGTTTCTGTTGATCGAAACGGTTAGTCAACGCTTGCCAGCCCTGCTGGAGGTTGAGCTGTCGTGTGTCGATATTTTCATCAACTACCAAGAGACCTGAGCTGTATTGGCCCATCTGTTGGTTGATCAGAAGCTCAAAACTAACCATTAAAGATGCTGGCTACCTCAGCCTCAGAGAGCTCACGCCACTCACCATCATAAAGCTCCTCATCGAGAATGATCGGCCCAATCGCCTCTCGATGCAGCGCCTCTACACGATTTCCTAACGCCGCAAACATGCGCTTTACCTGATGGTAGCGCCCCTCATAAAGTTCGACGCGCGCACTATTGGCCGAGAGGATTTCAAGTTTTGCCGGTTTGGTCAGCTCTTTTTCACCATTAAGTAAGATTCCTCGCTCGAACTTCTCGACATAGCTAGGATCTATCGGATCAACGAGCGTCACTTCGTAGATCTTACCGAGTTTGTGCTTGGGTGAAGTGATGCGGTGGCACCACTGACCGTCATCGCTCACGAGAACAAGTCCGGTAGTGTCTACATCTAGGCGGCCAGCGATAGTCATCTCCTCGGCGCGTGGCAGCTCCAGTAGACCGAGTAGGGAGGGGTGGGTGCCGTCATCATTAGAGCAGACGTAACCCAGTGGTTTGTTGATCATAATGTATCGGTCACGCGGTGTATCTACGGGTAAGCCGTCCAGCAAAACC
>JABXHP010000378.1 GCA_013373575.1 Oceanospirillaceae bacterium
ATTTGAGTGGTCGGCGACAGGTCGAATGGGCGCGTCCCTCGCTCAATTATCGGCTGCCAATGATCTAGCCTTTTCCTTTCGACGAGCCGCGTCTCGGTTGGTAGAAATGGGTGGAAAGGAGTGGGGACGGCAATGACGAAATGAATCTACCTTTCCAAAGTTGCTTAAAGGTTCAAGCGTTTGCTTTGGGCAATCCTCGGCTGTTGGATTAATAATCAACGACTGATGGCTTCTGAGATAGACTAAGTTCCCGCAGTAGTTGCCATTCGAGAAAACACTTCGAACGACAGAGAACCCGCATAAGCGGTCATTCAAATCCTACGCACACTCAGGTGCTGCTATGTTCTCGAAGCGGTCGTTGAGACCGGTTTAGACATAAAAAACGTTGAGTACGAACGTTAATACCTTATGCTCACGTAAGTTTTTGCAACACGCTAGTTACACGTGGTGTCAAAAATGTCAGGTAGAGTAATGTAGCAATAACTCTCGGCTATCTTGCCGACTTTCTCTCTACTAATGGGCACTCCAGCCTAATGGTGCGTAGCTTTCTTTTCTGTGCTCTTTGAGTAGTGAGTAGTTCATCAATAGCGAATTGTCCCATCTCTCGGTGGGGGAGCGAGATCGTAGAGAGTGGGGGATTTAAATGGGAGGCTAGTTCATGATCGTCGTAGCCAACGATTCGGATGTCACCGGGTATGTCAAGCCCGGCCTCTTTTATGGCTTCATAGGCGCCAATAGCCATTAAATCGTTTGCACAAAATATGCCGTCGGGCCTGATATCTTGGCTTAGTAGCTCCATGGTTGCGGTATATCCGCCAGAGGGCATAAAGTTCCCGGGTTTTACTATTTGGTCATCGTACTCCAGCCCGTAACTGGAGAGCGCGTTCTTATAACCTTGCAGTCGTTCGGCCGCAGCCTCCATCCATTCCTCGCCGTTTATGTACGCGATACGTTTACATCCGGCCTCAATTAAGCACTCTGTTGCGCTAAATCCACCCATGATTTCTGCAGGTAATAGCGTCGGGTAACTATATTCGTCGGTATAGCAGTTCAAAAGCACCGTATTAATTTGCTTAAGAATGCTCGGGGGATTCACTTTACGGGTTAAAATCGACCCGTAAATTACGCCTGTAACTCCCTCTGCTATCCACCGGGAAAGGACGTCTTCCTCATAAACCTTATCATTATGCGACGTAGCGAGTTGCAGCAAATAACCTGAATCCCAAGCTCGTTGCTGGGCTTCGTCGATCGAAAGTGAGGCGAAAACGCTCGTGGCGATTTCATCAATCAGGAATCCTATAAAAGGTGCTTTTGGGTCTACAAAGTGGCCAGAGTTAATGCTTCGTAACTCATAGCCAAGATCTTTGGCCATGTTTATTACGCGCTCGCGCGTTTCATCTGAAATCAAGACATCTCGGTTTTCGTTGAGAACGAAAGATACTGTCGTTTGTGAGACTCCTGCCGCTCTGGCAATGTCTTTCATAGTCACTCTTTTACCACGTTGAGGGTTTTTTGCTGACAAAACAATTACCTGTAAATTTTTATTTGCATGATTCTGGGTGGATTAGCGGCGTCCCACTTACATCATAACGAGTTGTTGACATCCGGTAAATGTTACTAATATTATTACTAAAAATTAATAAGCTCAGTGAGCCAAATACATCATGTCAGCTGACTCTAATAAAACCGCTAGTGTTGCCAAGATGTCTGTATCTCAGAGAGAGTCACTCACGGCAGTACTGTTTCTCACACCGTTCCTGATCGTCTATCTGGTTTTTTTGGTTTATCCCTTCGTTAAAGGCTTCTGGATAAGTTTGCATGATTGGAATCTTCTTAAGGTAGCCTTCAATCCAGCGGCGAAAGAGTTTGTCGGTCTCGACAACTATGTGCGTTTGTTTTGGGGCTCAAATATGGAGTGGGGCGCTATGAATGCAATTTGGTTGCAGTTCGGTGCTCTTTGCTTTGTTGTCCTCTCACTGTTTGCTTCGCACAAAGGGCTATTGGGCAAGCGAGGTCTTTTGCTCGCCTTAGTTACATTTCTTGGGATCTATTTTGCTAGTGGTTGGGCTCCGGGTGAGGAGGGGCGATGGTTTGATCGGCGATTCTGGCCAATCGTAGGCAACACTCTGATTTTTGTTTTCTTGACTGCGCCTGCTGTAACGCTGATTTCGTTAGTGTTGGCTGCTGCCTTGAATCGGGAAAGTAGAGCGATGGGGGTATTTCGAACCTTATTTTTCCTGTCGCAAGTTCTGTCGGTGACGGTCGTGACACTTGTTTGGCAAATCATGTTCTCTCCCCGCCAAGGGATGCTTGCTAACATTACTGAGATGCTCGGTGGTACCCCCGTCGCTTGGCTAACTGAGCCGGGTTTCTCAATGGCTGCAATTGTAATAGCTACAGTATGGTGGTCTGTCGGTATTGCTATGGTCTTATTTCTGGCTGGTTTGCAGGAGATTTCCGGGGAAATATATGAGGCAGCCAAGCTCGATAATGCGGGTCCTGTAGCAACCTTCTGGCATATCACGATTCCAAACATGGCTCGAACCATCACTCTGGTCGTGGTCCTTCAGATAATTCTTCACTTCCAGGTATTCGGGCAGGCTCATTTGATGACGAGCGGCGGCCCAAATGATGGTACCCAAACACTAGTTCGGTACATCTACCAAACTGCTTTTCGTGACAGCGATCTAGGCGTGGCATCTGCTATGGCCGTATTTCTGTTTGTAATAATGGCGGTGTTCTCGGCCATACAGTTTCTTATTCGTAAGGAGGAAGCATAATGAACCGAGGGTATTATCTTTTATGCATGGCGTTAGCGATACCGGCCTTTTTGTGGATGGTACCTATTCTGTGGATGTTGTCTTTATCGTTTCAGCCCAACGAGTTGTTGGCAACCAACACGGCTAATACCGCTCTCGGTCTCATTCCTGTTCCATTTACCTTGGAAAACTATGAGTCACTCTTCTCTTTTGGGCGGACTCACTTTTGGTTTCTAAATTCTTTCATCGTAGCCGGGGGTATGACTCTAGCTGTTCTCGTTCTGTCGACCACTGCTGGGTACGCGTTTGCGCGATTAAATTTTCCGTTCAAGAAACCCCTGCTGGTGTTTTGCCTACTTGGCCTTATGGTGCCGGAGCAGGCCGTATTCATTCCGCTTTACACCTTCTTTGCTGATATGGGATGGCATAACAGTTATCACGCGCTTGTTATACCTAGAGTAGCTGTGCCGATTGGCGTTTTTTTGATGATGCAATTTTTTCGTGGGGTACCGAATGAGATTGAGGAAGCCGCCCGCGTTGAAGGAATAAATCGTTGGCAGATCTTCCGTTTCATCATGCTGCCACTCGCACGTCCAGCAATGATCACGCTCGCGATTCTCACTTTCCTGTATGCGTGGAACGACTATCTTTGGCCGCTAGTTTCGGCGCAGCGCCCAGAGAATTTTACTATCACTGTTGGGCTGGCATCGCTTCAGTCTAACTTCGCTCAGTCAGAGGGGCTGGGTCGAGTAATGGCTTCGGGTGTAGTTGCTTCAGCTCCTGTGGTCATACTGTTTTTAGTCTTCCAGCGTTATGTCGTTCGTGCAGTTGCGCTGGGTGGATCGAAAGGCTAACGGACAAGATTGTTCGTTTTAGAAAAATAAGTAGGAGAAAACATGAACAAATTCATCAAAGCGACGGTGTTGGGTGCTTGTATTGCGCAGACCCTTCCTGCTGCTAATGCGACTGAAATTTCACTAGCTCGCTTCTTTGGGGCTTGTGAGGATGCCGGCACTAACACAAAGACGTCTGTCGGTGAGGCCTGCATTATTCAATCAATCATAAATGCCGGTTCGGAAGAGATTGACGGGGTAACTATTAAGACCCTTCCTACAGACTGGGGCAACTATTACGATCAGGTTAAAGCTTCATTTGCAGGTGGAACACCGCCCGACGTGTTTGTTATGCATCGCCACCGCGTAGCTGAGTTTGCAAGTCTTGGAGCAGTGGCCGAGATTGGTGACGACCTAGCACGCGTCGGTATAGACAAAGACGATTGGTCGATGAACGCGCTAAATGCAGTCTCTTACCAGAATGGCATTTATGGTGTTCCAATGGACTTTCACGCCAACCTCTGGCACGTAAACATGGATCTCATGGAGAAAGCCGGTCTTGTGAAAGATGGCAAGCCTGTGTTGCCCACTTCACCCGAGGAGCTCATGGCACATGCCATGCAGTTTAAAAAAGCGACGGGTAAAGAATACTTAGCTGCAGATTTTGCACAGTTTCCGATTGGGGTCCGACTCGTTCTAGCGCTAATGTGGCAGCAAGGCGCTAATATTTTCTCTGACGGCAAAGCCACTATAAATACACCCGAAGGTAAAGCTGCAGTTGAGGCCATAACCCAGTTGTTTGATGCAGGCCTAGCCGATCCGAAGCTTAACTATGCGGATTCGCAACAGGCTTTTTTAAATGGTGACGCAGGTGTTCTAGTTAACGGTACTTGGGTTGTGGACTTTTACACGGCTGAAGCGGCGAAGGATACCACTGGGCTGGATAGTTACCAAGTCGCTGACTTCCCGACGCTTTTTGAGCAGGGCGCTACCTGGGCTGATAGCCATATGTGGGCGATCCCCGCATCACTTAAGTCCGATCAAGAGAAGTACGAGGCGGCTCTACAGGTCTTGGCTTTCATCAATGATCACAATATTGACTGGGCGAGGACTGGTCACATGGCAGTGCGAAAGTCAGTGCTAGATAGCCAAGAATACGCGGATCTTCCTCATCGCGGTGAGTATAGCGGTACAGCAGCAATAGCCAAAGACACCCCGCCATCTGAGCGTTACGGGATGATACAAGATACTCTCAATCGGGAGTTGCAAGCTATTTGGCTGACCGGTAAAGATGTAGACGCAGCGCTATCTGCGGCAGATGCTGACGTTCAATCGATTCTTGATCGTTAATTCGTCCAGCATGCCCGCTCTGAGAAATTGTTCTGCAGAGCGGGCTCCTCTAGAGAAAAACCTATGCTAGATACAAAACTCCGCGAGTTTGAAATTTCCGGATATGGAACTGCTATTGCTGGTCGCATTGAGCGACTCGAGCAAATGCGTTGGTCAAAACAACGTGCTAACGCCTGGTATTCAGAGTGTCCTTGGCTGTGTGGTTTCAACTTTCTCCCGAGCTACGCCGTCAATTTTATCGAGATGTGGAGTGCTGAGTGCTTTGATACGAGTCTAATTCGGTTGGAACTTGCTTGGGCTCAGAAGATTGGCTTCAACACGCTGCGCACAAATATTCCATTTACTCTGTGGCAAACAGATCGAACTGCACTGCTTGAACGCATCGACCTGTTTTTGAGCTGTGCCGAAGAGGCTTCGCTTGGAGTCGTGCTGTGTCTTTTTGATGATTGCGGATTCTCGGGTAGTGCACCAGAGGCCGGACCACAGGGATATCCAATCCCTGGCGTTCATAATAGCCGTGCAATTGCTAGCCCAGGCAGAGATGTCGTAATAGACCGAAAGTGTTGGCCTGATCTATTCAATTACACGACTGAGATCGTATCTCGTTTTGGTCAAGATTCTCGCCTGCTTTTCTGGGATCTGTATAACGAACCGGGGAACCTGATGGTGTTTGGCGAAACGGGACAAGCCGAGAGTGATCCCCGACTTGAGCCGGCATCACTGGAATTGATGTTGTGTGTCATGGAGTGCGCACGAGCAGCGAAGGCAAACCAGCCCATATGTGTTGGGGCTTGGCATGTCCCAATGCCATGGGAAAAAAGCAACAATACGTTTTTCGAGCACCCTATCGATCGGGCTGCATTTGCGATTTCTGACCTTATCAACTTCCATTGCTATCAAACTCTCCCAATGGTGGAGAAGGCCCTGAAAGTGCTGGAGAAGTTCGATCGCCCTATTATGTGTACTGAATGGATGGCTCGATCTGTAGGAAGTCGGATAATTGAGCAACTACCTCTATTCCAAACTCGCAAAGTAGGAGCCTGGCAGTGGGGCTTGGTTAACGGTAGAACGCAAACACATATCCCTTGGCCAGCAGTAAAAGAAGGCTTAGAAAACTACAGTGAAACTGACTCTGAGTGGTTCCACGATTTGTTACATTCAGACGGTCAACCGTACTGCGCGGATGAAGTTGAACTCATCACCCGACTCACCAAACAAGCCCCTCTGAACGAGTAAAGTCATATGTCAGGATTACAACTTAGGAAAGTTCGTAAGCAGTACAACGATATTCAAGTAACGCGTGACGTCGATTTAGATATTTCGCCTGGAGAGTTTGTTGTCTTCGTTGGGCCCTCCGGTTGCGGTAAGTCGACTCTGTTGCGCCTCATTGCCGGTTTGGACAGCGTCACCTCCGGAAAGATTTTTATTGGCGGGCGTGATGTAACCAATTCAGAGCCTGCACAGCGCGGCATTGCTATGGTTTTCCAGTCTTATGCACTCTATCCCCATATGAACGTCCGGGAGAATATGAGTTTTGGATTGAAGATGAACGGGCTTAAGGCAGAAGAGATTGAGTGTCGAGTGACTAACGCGGCAAGTATTCTGCATCTGGAGAGTTTGCTTGACCGCAAACCCAAAGCGCTCTCCGGAGGTCAGCGCCAACGAGTAGCTATTGGGCGTGCAATCGTCAGAGAACCAGAGGTGTTTTTGTTCGACGAACCGCTCTCAAATCTTGATGCCGAACTTCGCGTTCAAATGAGGCTTGAGATAGCCAAATTGCACAAAGAGCTCGGTTCAACAATGATCTATGTTACACACGATCAAGTTGAGGCTATGACACTGGCAGACAAGATTGTGGTTCTTCGCGCAGGACGTATAGAGCAGGTGGGTTCGCCGATTGAACTTTATGATAATCCCGACAATTTATTCGTCGCTGGATTTATCGGCTCTCCCAAGATGAACTTCTTAGGCGCTACGGTGACTGCTGTAAGCGAAAGTAATTTTACCGTTCAGTTTAATGAGTGGGGTGAAACGCAGTGCGAACTTCCCGCTCTATCTCAGAGCCTGACCGTTGGTCAGAATCTTATTCTTGGTATTCGACCGGAGCATTTCGTATCCGATAGTCCCGTAGAACTACAAGTAAGTGTTGACGTAGTTGAAAACCTGGGGGGAACAGCTTTTGCATACGCAGGAACAGAGTCGAGTAGCCCGCTTGTTATCGAAGTTGATGATCTCGGTGCTATTCAAAGTATGAGTGAGTACCGTGCAGGCATCGACCCAGCGCGCGTCTGTGTTTTTGATCCGATAACTGAGCTCCGCATACGGTAAATCTAGCTTTTTGGCAAAGGGCAAACTTTTTATGCAAACGACTCGAGAGCCATTTGGGTTCACTAGCAGCGGCGAGGCAATCGAGCGCTTTGTCGTCCGTAATAATGCTGGTATGGAAATTAGTCTAATCAACTATGGCGCTACGCTTACGTCTCTCCGTGCTCCTGATCGGCGTGGGGTGAGCGAGGATGTGGTTTTAGGCTTCGAAACTCTCGCTGAGTACGAGGAGAACGACTGTTACATCGGCGCTATCGTCGGACGCTATGCAAACAGAATTTCTGGCGGTCGGCTGAATGTTGATGGCAGTGCGTTTCAACTAACTTGCAACGAGGGAACGAATCAGCTTCATGGCGGTTTTGAGGGGCTTAATAGTCGAGTGTGGAAGGCGTGTGAGTTCAAAGATTCAGATGCGTCTGGGGTTGAGTTCACCACCCGTCTGATGGACGGCCAAGACGGGTTCCCTGGTAATCTTGATATTTGCGCTCGCGTATCGCTCAGCTCGAAGCACGAGGTTCGCTTCGAGTTCACTGCGGTGACCGACAAGCCCACAGTAGTAAATATCAGTCATCATGGGTACTTCAATTTAGCTGGCCGTCACTCAGGTAACTGCCATCAGCAGCGACTTTGGATTGACGCTGACGCCTACACGCCAGTTGATGCAGAATTGATACCGATTGGTATTAATAAACCGGTAGCAGGTACTGCATTTGATTTTCGTATAGACAAACCAATTTCACAGGACTCAGGTGCCGCTAATGGACAGCCAAGGGGTTTTGATCACAATTGGGTGTTAAACAAACCCCTGGGAAAGTTTGCCAAAGTCGCGGAGTTATCTGATTTGCAGAGCGGTCGTCGCATGCAGGTTCTGACAACTCAGCCTGGACTGCAGTTCTACGCCGGCCAGTATTTAAATGTCCCTGCCACCCCGACTCGACAAGGATTTGAGTCAAGCGCGGGAATTTGTCTCGAAACTCAGCACTTTCCTGATAGTCCGAATCAGCCCACTTTCCCGAGTACCCTGCTTTTACCCGGTCAAAAATATGCGGAACGTGTAACGTACCGTTTCGATGTGATTTAGGTTCCTAGTTAAATTCACCTGAATAATGATTATGCAGAGAAAATCTGAAAAATAGGGTGACTCTGTGCGTTGCTTAGGTGGTGAATGAGTATTTCTAGAGATTTTAGTTGTGAGTAACTACAGCAAAAAACGCCGTTCGCAGAGCTGGTACGGTAAACCCGACAGGGATGGGTTCATTCATCGATCCTGGATGAAAAATCAGGGCTATCCCGATCACGCTTTTGATGGCCGCCCGATTATTGGCATTTGTAACACCTGGTCTGAGCTGACGCCCTGTAACTCGGGACTTAGAGGCCTCGCAGAGAAGGTTAAGCGCGGTGTTTGGGAAGCCGGTGGCGTGCCGGTTGAGTTTCCAGTGATGTCACTTGGCGAAACACAGATGAAGCCAACTGCAATGCTGTTTCGCAATCTGTTGGCTATGGATGTTGAAGAGAGCATTCGAGCCTATGGTATCGATGGGGTGGTGTTGCTAGGTGGATGCGATAAGACTACACCAGGACAGCTTATGGGTGCTGCGAGTGTTGATCTTCCTACTATAGTCGTCTCATCAGGTCCAATGCTCAACGGTAAATGGCGTGGCAAGGATATTGGCTCTGGTACAGATGTCTGGAAATTCTCTGAAGCAGTACGTGCCGGCGAAATGTCTCTGCAAGATTTCATGGCAGCCGAGTCTGGAATGAGCCGTTCCAAGGGTGTCTGCATGACTATGGGTACTGCCAGCACGATGGCCTCACTCGTCGAGGCGATGGGCTTATCACTTCCGACTAATGCCGCACTTCCAGCTGTCGATGCGCGGCGCGAGGCCTTGGCTCATCTCACTGGGCGACGTATTGTAGAGATGGTTGAGGAAGACCTAAAACTATCCAAGGTGTTAACTCGCGAGAGCCTTGAGAATGCGATTGTTGCGAATGCTGCTGTCGGTGGTTCTACCAATGCTGTGATGCATTTGTTGGCAATTGCTGGTCGGGCTGAGATTGATCTCAAGCTCGAAGATTTTGAGCTAGGTGCCGAAATACCCCTTCTAGTCAACTGTATGCCGTCGGGTAAATACCTGATGGAGGACTTCTGCTACGCCGGTGGTATGCCGGTTATTATCAATCGCCTGTCTAGTAAGCTACGCCCTGCCAATACGGTGCTGGGCGTCGACATTTCTGTATATGGTGAGGGTGCTGAGTGTTTCAATGATGATGTGATCTCCACCTTCGACAAGCCGCTCAAACCGGCAGCGGGACTGCGAGTCTTAAGGGGTAACCTCGCACCTCTGGGGGCAATCATTAAACCCTCAGCGGCTTCCGATCACTTGCTGCAACATGAGGGGCGCGCCTATGTTTTTGAGAACATCGAAGATTTGAAAGCGAATATTGATCGTGATGACCTAGATGTCGATGAAAATACCATTCTGGTCCTTAAAGGCTGTGGTCCTAAGGGTTATCCGGGTATGCCGGAGGTTGGAAATATGCCGATACCCAAGCGTTTGGTCGAAAAGGGAGTCAAAGATATGGTTCGCGTCTCCGATGCACGAATGTCGGGTACGGCTTTCGGTACGGTCGTGCTGCATGTGGCGCCTGAAGCCAACGCCGGTGGGCCTTTGGCGTTAGTTAAAACGGGCGACAGAATTCGTCTTGATGCGCATGCCGGTGTATTAGAGTTACTCGTAGACAAAGCTGATTTAGAGGCGCGTAGAGCAAACTGGCAGCCCGAGACATCGCGCTACACTCGTGGTTACGCAAAGCTCTATATCGATCACGTTATGCAAGCTGATAGAGGAGCCGATTTGGACTTTCTCGTCGGTAAAGATACCCAACCTGTGACACGGGAGAGTCATTGATGGCAGAGTTCGCGCAATTTTTTGATCTTACAGGAATCAGTGTTTTTATTACGGGTGGGGGTTCAGGGATTGGTGCCTCGCTGACGGAGGGGTTTGTTGAGCAAGGTGCGAAAGTCGCTTTTGTGCAGCGCTCTGATGCGACCGACTTCGCTGATTCATTGGCACAAAAGTTCGGTAACGCACCGCTCTTTATCAAGTGCGACATAACGGACCCTTCGGCCCTGCAGCAAGCCATGTCTGTTGCGGCAGAGGCGCATGGTGATATAGGCGTTCTAGTCAATAATGCAGCGAATGATGCACGTCACAGCTTGGATGACTTCAATGTTGAGGAGTGGAACCGATCGATGGCAGTGAATCTCACGCCGCAGTTCCTGACAGCTCAGGCGGTCGCCCCTATGATGCGCCGACTTGGCGGCGGGTCTATTATTAATTTTTCCTCAATCTCCTACATGATGGGCAACGCCGGGTACCCCGCTTATGTGACGTCGAAGGCAGCTATAACCGGTTTAACGCG
>JABXHP010000265.1 GCA_013373575.1 Oceanospirillaceae bacterium
ACCTCACCAAGATCCATCTGAATCAATTCACTCAGCGCCAGAGCACCCTCTCTAAGCTCTGCAACTCGCGCCAAACTCCAAGCCGTTGGGATTCCTGGAATCCGGTCGCTGGCGGTGAAGCGCGCAGGCAGACTTGAGGAGAGCGAACTCAGCGGTGCAGATGCCGCCTTGGCCAGTGATATTAGCGCCAACATGGGCAGAACCGCGTCACGCGTTGGAAGCGCTTTGAGCACTGTCTCACCACGAGTGATTTGACTCCCCAGCAGAAAACCGCCGTTCGCCTCGTAACCGGCAACACTGTTATCAGCCTCAGCCATTCCGGCTAACACGTAGGGCGAGCCAATTCGGGTACGACTCACCGTTGGGAACCAGTGCGACCGCTCCAATACGGTATTACTGCTAACCGGCGTGACTACCGTCTCAACGCCAAGTGCACGGGCACAGAGCACCCCTACGACATCGCCACGTAGCCAGTTACCCTGCTCATCACCGATAAGCGGCCGATCCGCATCACCATCGGTTGAGACGATGAGGTCAAAGCCATACTCTGCCGCCCAAGCCTTTGCCTGTGCTACATCTTCGGCGCGCACCGCTTCGGTATCTATGGGTACGAACTTATCAGAACGCCCCAGCGGCAGAACCTCAGCCCCGAGACGAGTGAACAGCTCAGTAATAAGATCACGTCCAACACCTGAGTGCTGATAGATGGCGACTTTCATGCCAGCGCAAAGATCTGCAGGGAAAAAATCGGTGTAGCGCTGCAGATAGTTCGCCGCGGCGGCTTCGGTGATTTGCGGCAAAGCAGCGCACTCTAGACTGTCAGGTACAGCGATCTGCGCAGCCAAAATCGCCTGCTCATCCGCCTTGGTAATCTCCCCTTCGGCGCGGTAAAACTTAATGCCGTTGCGATCGAATGGAATATGGCTGCCGGTTACAACTATCGCCGGCGCGTTAAGCTCCATTGCGTAATAGGCTATAGCAGGCGTCGGTAGCGCACCCACGTATATCACTTCAATACCCAAGTCACTGCACGCCTGGCTGCAGGCCGCGGTGATCTTTGGGCTTGAAGGCCTTAGATCATGACCAATCACGATACGCTCTGGACGCCCCACTGCTTGGATAAAGGCTTGCGAGTAGGCGTAGCAGATCGAGTCGCTGAGGTCACTGACAAGACCACGTACACCACTGGTTCCGAAGCTTACACCACAGGAGTTTAGAGCAATTACAGGCATGAGAATTCCGTTTGGGTTCGTTTGATAGGACTCTATTCTCCGCAAAACCTATGCCAAGATCCATAGGCTTACTGCAAGCCAAATCGCACTCTGTTTTAAAAAGCATATTGGAGAAACACTCGAGCTGCTTCAGAATAGCAGCTCCTCTGTTGGAGAGCCCTAATGAAACTGCCAGTCCCTTTCGATAACCGCCAGTTCAGCCAGTACTGGGTTGGACAGATGTGCGGCTCTATGGCCCAGCAGATGCTGCTGGTGGGTTTGGGCTGGCAAGTTTACCTGCTGACAGAGAGCGCGCTGGCACTGGGTCTAGTTGGGTTAGCACGTTATCTGCCACTGCTACTGCTTACCGTACACGCGGGCCACATGGCCGACAGACACAGCCGCGTGAAACAGATGCTGTTCGCGCGCGCGCTCACCGGAGTTGCCATACTTACGCTAGGGATCACCAGCTACCTAGACCTTATCACTGCCAACATTATCTACCTCTGCTGTGTCGCTCTAGGGGTCTCGCAGACGTATGGCATGTCCGCCAGCGCGGCGGTTGTGCCCAATCTCGTGCGCAAAAGCGAGCTAGGTCAAGCGATGACGGTGACTGCTGCCGGCCGAGAGTTTTGCACCATTGTGGGGCCAGCGGTCGGCGGGTTTGTCTACATCCTAGGGGCAAGTGCCCTCTACTTTAGCAGCTTAGCTCTGGTGCTTGTCTCCCTCATTGTCATCTTCCTCATGCCACCCATTGCGCAGCTTAAAGATACCCGCAAGACGGATCTCGCTGAGCTCCTTGCGGGTTTCACTTTCGTCTGGAGAACTAAACAGGTGCTTGGCTCTATCTCTATGGATATGTTGGCGGTCCTGATAGGCAGCGTAACTGCGCTACTCCCCATATTCGCTAAGGATATCCTCGATACCGACTCGGTCGGCTTGGGTTTTCTGCGCAGCGCACCTGCAGCGGGGGCGCTGTTAATGTCGCTCTATCTCGCACGCAATCCAATCCGTCGCGCAGCTGGACACAAGCTGTACGCCGCCGTGGCAATCTTTGGCATTGGCACCCTTGGTTTTGGGCTATCTGAAAGCTTCGCGCTCTCAATGGCTATGCTGTTTATCCTCGGGGCTGCCGATATGGTCAGTGTTGTTATACGCTCAACACTGGTACAGATTGAGACGCCCGACACCATGCGCGGACGGGTATCCTCAGTCAATTCACTATTTATTGGAACATCCAACCATCTTGGTGAGTTTGAATCTGGGGTGCTCGCAGCGCTGGTGGGTGCTGCACCCGCTGTACTCATAGGCGGGGTTGGCACACTACTTATCACACTCGTCTGGATTCCACTCTTCCCGGGGCTCTGGCAGCGCGACAAGTTGATCCCCGATGAGGAGTGAGACGCTAAATTCGGTACTGACGTTTTAGCTCCATACGTCGAAGGAACTCAGAGATAATCTCATGGTAGAGCGCATCGCCAAGCAGCTGATCCTAAACCTCGTATTCACTGCTTGGACTATCTTACAAGCGGCGCGGATCAACGTTTCATCTACTTCTGTGACCCTGATCGCGAAGAGGAGTTTTGGCATTCGGACGCCGACTTTATCGACATCCCAATTGCCCATGACCAGTATGCGAATCTCTCGCGCTACGGCAAGACCCGTTTCAGCGCAACACTGCTACTCTCGCGCTCCTAGGGTCTTGTTCGCCGGCTAACGGTCTAGCAGTTCAATCCAGTGCGATACAGGCACCGGTGCCTTAGTCTCAATGTGAAGCTGACAGCCAATGTTGGAGGTGACAATCTGCGTTGGATTGTCTCCCGTTAGCGCTTTTACCTTATTGTTAAGCAAGCGTTCGCTTAGCTCAGGCTGCAGAATGGAGTAGGTACCCGCGGAGCCACAACAGAGGTGTTTATCCTTGGTCGCTGCCAAATCAAAGCCCAACTTGGTTAACACCTGATCTACTGAGGTCCCCTGTTTCATTGCATGCTGCAGTGTACACGGACAGTGGATCGCCACCTTTTCGCCCTCGGTGGTCGGCTTCAGAGAGCTAAGATCCTCATGCAGGAGCACCTCAGAGATATCTTTAGTGAGCTCGGAGATGCGTTTTGCCTTCTGTGCATACTGCGCGTCATTACGCAGCAAGTGTCCGTACTCTTGCACCATGGCACCGCAGCCTGAAGCCGTCATCACGATAGCCTCGGCGCCCGCCTCCACCGCTGGCCACCAAGCATCTATATTGCGGCGCATGAAATCGAGCCCCTCATCATGTGCAGAGAGGTGATAGCTGACAGCACCACAACAGCCTGCATCGGGTGCCTCAACCAGAGTAATCCCAAGTTTATCGAGCACACGGGCTGTCGCCGCATTGGTGTTGGGAGCCGCGCTAGACTGAGCACAACCGGCTAGCGCCAGCATCACACGAGCATGACGCTGTTTTGGCCAGGGCGAAGCCTTGCGTTTAGGCGGAATCTTCGCACCTAGCTTTCCAGGTATTAGCGGTTTAAATACCTGACCTACAGCGATAGCGGCGCCAAAGCGCTTGGAGTAAGGGAGCAGTTGACGCAAGCCCCAACGAGCCAGCTTTTGACCTACGGGTCGCTCCAGTTTCTTCTCCACAATGCCGCGTCCGATATCAACCAGTCGTCCGTACTGCACACCGGAAGGGCAGGTGGTCTCACAGCTACGGCAAGTCAGACAACGATCCAAGTGAGTACGTGTCTTTTCAGTGACTTCGTCAGTTTCAAGCAGCTGTTTAATTAGGTAGATACGTCCTCGCGGCCCATCACGCTCATCATTGAGCTCTTGGTAGGTTGGGCAGGTCGCGGTGCAAAAACCGCAGTGCACACAGGTGCGCAAAATCTGCTCAGCTTCCGCTCCATCGGGCGTATTTAGGAAGGTCTGTACTATATTTGTCTTCATTGTTTATTCCCAATACACCTATCACAACCAACTGTAAGCACGGCCAGGATTGAAGATTCCTGCCGGATCAAATGAGGCCTTGAGGCGTTGCTGAAGTTTCTGAATTGCCTCGGCTTGAGGATGCAGCACCTCAGACGAACGATCGCCACCACGATATAGAGAGACCTGTCCGCCAGCGTGCGAGGCGATGGAGACCATCTGCTGCCAATCCTGTTCACCCGCATACCAACGCTGCGAACCACCCCAATCGATTAGAGTCGCTCCAGACAGGTTAAAAGCCGGTGACTTCGAATTAACAGAGAAACGCCATAGCGGAGCATCAGAGCTGAAGAACTCATGCTGCTGATTAGCCAAGGCTAACCAGAAATCTTCAGCATGCTCGAGCTCCTCCCCTCCCCAAGCAGCGGCAGCTGCACTGACCGCAGAGGCTGCACCTGCCAAACGGGTGTAGAGCTTTCCCTGGTACCAAGTTGCGGCTGTAATCGGCTTGGGCTCACCCGCACGTTGGTTCATCAGCGAAAGCGCCTCAGGCTGAGTACACTCGGTTACCAGCGTCCGCTGCATCGCAGGCTTGGGTAGCACTTTCAGACTGATCTCAGAGATCACACCCAGACCACCAAAGGCACCCGCTTGCAGACGAGAAACATCGTACCCTGCTACGTTTTTCATCACCTGGCCGCCAAACCGCAGATGCTCTGCCTTGCCATTAATCAGGCGCACCCCCAGCACATGGTCTCTGACCGATCCCCACCATGGGCGCCCTGGGCCCGACTGATTAGTCGCTAGGGTGCCGCCGAGTGTTGAGCTCGCTGAAAAGACAGGTGGCTCAAACGCCAACATCTGATTCTGCTCATCCAATGCAGCTTTGAGTTCAACAAGAGGTGTTCCCGCGCGTGCTGTCATGACCAACTCTACGGGTTGATAGCTAACAATGCCTGTGTGCTCTTTTAGGCTGAGAGTCTCCTGCTCGGCAGTCGTAGCGCGTCCCATAAAGCCTTTAGTACCGCCACCTTCGATACGCAGTTTCGTGCCCGCTGATGCGGCAGATTGAACCTGCTCAATAAGTTGCGTTGTCAAATCAGCCATGTGCAGCTCCTTCTGAACCCTGCTGTGACTCCACAGTCGCATTCGGTGTGATGTTCATATCGAGTGAGCGGTACTCCTGACAGCTACGCAGTGTCGGAATACCTTTGCCGGGATTGAGTAGCTCTTTGCTATCAAAGGCCCGTTTTAGCGCATGGAACTGGCTAATCTCAGCATCACTAAACTGGGCAGGCATCTGCCGCAGCTTCTCATAACCAACCCCGTGTTCGCCGGTTATACAGCCGCCCACTTCAACACAAAGCTCTAGAATTTTGCCGCCGAACTCCTCGGTACGCTCAAGCTCCCCCGGGACGTTCGCATCAAATAGAATCAGCGGATGCAGGTTGCCATCACCTGCGTGGAAAACGTTTGCCACGCGTAAACCGTAATGGTCAGACATCTTCTGCATCTCTAACAGCACATGACTCAGTTGACCGCGAGGAATGGTGCCGTCCATGCAGTAGTAGTCTGGCGATATGCGCCCTACGGCGGGAAAAGCAGATTTACGCCCAGCCCATAGACGCGCACGCTCATCTTCAGATTGAGAGGTACGCACCGAAGTTGCACCGAGCTTATGGAACAGCGCTTCAACGGCCGCAATGTGCTCATCCACCTCTTCATTCGTGCCGTCCACTTCGCACAACAGCAGCGCTTGGGCGTCAAGTGGGTAGCCCGCTTTGGCAAAAGCTTCGGCTGCTTGGATAGCGAAGCCATCCATCATCTCCAGGCCACCCGGAATAATGCCCTGTGCGATAATTTCGCCCACCGCATCGCCCGCTTTGGTCACATTGTCAAACCCGGCAACCACCACCTGAGCGCGCTCAGGGCGGGGCAGTAGCTTGACCCGCACCTCAGTCACCACGCCTAATAGGCCTTCAGAGCCGGTAAATAGCGCCATCAAGTCCATGCCACAACTGTCGAGCCCCTCTGACCCGATGGTGAGCAACTCACCCTCCATCGTAAGAAACTGCACGCTCAGCAAGTTATGCACGGTCAGGCCATATTTAAGACAGTGTACACCGCCCGAGTTTTCCGCTACGTTGCCGCCGATTGAGCAGGCTATCTGAGAGGATGGATCAGGTCCGTAGTAGAGCCCCACCGGTCCTGCGGCTTCACTGATGGCGAGGTTACGCACGCCCGGCTGAACCCGCGCCGCTCGAGACTCCGTATCGATTTCGAGGATCTTGTTGAACTTTGCCATTGAGAGCACCACGCCCTCAGAGTGCGGCATAGCGCCTGCACAGAGGCCGGTACCGGCTCCCCTGGCAACCACAGGCACACCCTCAGCATGGCAGATCTGTAAGACACGCTGTGCTTGCTCCACTGTCTCCGGCAGCACTACGATGAGCGCCTCCTCGCAATAGGCCGAGAGACCGTCACACTCGTAGGGTTTGAGTGTCTCTTGATCAGCTATGACGTAGTGCGGATCAATAAACTCGGCGAAGCGCGCCGCCAGTGACTGGCGTTGCGCTAACTGATCAGCGGTTCGGGCGGTGGCAGTTTGCATACTGACTATCCTCTTAGTAGACGGGAGCGCAATTAGCTATTGGCTAGTGATGAACTCTGCACTATTTACAAGCTCGGCGCTATTTACTTTCTATGTGCCAAAAAGTGCTCAACGCCCGCTGTAGCACACTGAAGGTCCTGCGCTGGGGTACCGCTGCTGATACCGATTCCGCCCACACAGTCGCCCTCTACAAACACAGGCAGACCACCGCCCACAATACAGAGGCGGCCGCCCATAGCGGTATGAATGCCAAACAGCATGTTATCTGCACCGGGCAGACAACCCGCATTGTATTCATGTGTGGCTTTGCGCGCTGAAGCGGCTGTAAACGCCTTGTCCTGCGACAAGGTTATACTGTGAATCTTGCCGCCATCCATGCGTTCGAATGCAAGCAGATTGCCCGACTCATCTGTCACGGATATGCACATCGGTACACCGATCTCTTCTGCTTTGGCCTTAGCACCCTCAATCAATAGTTGGGCATCGGCAAGGCTTAGACGTTTAATGTTCAGCATGAAAAACTCCTTAGGCTAGAATTCAATACAATCGGCTCTTCAACGTCCTCAGTCAAAGCCGCTGATCACTGGTAAGACCAGTATTTCTAACCGACTTGCCTTGGCGTGAGATTAAGGCTGGTAATTGCTAGGTCAGTGAGGGTAACATCTCTTCATCGCCCACTGGTCTGACCACTAAGAATGACAGAGAAGCTCAAAACAATTGCGCAATCTATCGCTCATCGCTTGGAGCAGATGATCCTTGATGGCACCTTGCCTCCGGAGAAAAAGCTACCTTCTGAGCGCCAGTTATGTGAGCGCCTAGGTGTATCACGCTCGGTCGTGCGCGAGGCACTGCGGGAGCTGGCTGGCCGAGGCATCATAGAGACTAAGCACGGCCAAGGCTCTTTTGCCAAGAAGGTTCTTGGTGAGGTGACTGACGCGAGCCCGCTAATGGTACTTCTCGACAGTCATACACGCACGCTCTACGACCTCTATGAGGTGCGCGCACTTTTGGAGGGCGAGGCGGCTGCTCTGGCGGCTGAGCATGGTTCTCAAGCGGAGCACTACGCCATAACCAAAGCTTTCAACGAGATGGAAGCGATACCGGCTCCCGCTAACTTCGCCCTCGACTACACCTTTCATCAGCGCATCGTTGAGGCCTCTCACAACCCCGTTCTAGTTCACCTGCTAGCCAGCCTTAAAAGCCCACTACTGAGGAGCGTGGCGACCTCGTTGACCAACCTTGTTCATCGCGAGAGCTTTCGAGAACACATTGAGCGGCACCACAAACAGATCTACAACGCAATTATCACACGCAACGCCAGCTGGGCGCGCAAGGCTGCCGCTGCTCATGTGAAGTATGTAAGTGACGCCCTTAAGGGCCTGGAAGCAAGCGAGCAGCCTATCGCTCGCGATTTCAAAATCGAACTATGAGATCTCACCTGCCCGCAGGGCGGCAAGCGTGTCAACTAGACTCGCGTCGATACGCGAGGCTATAGAGAAATGCGCCATGGGCGCATAATCTGCGGCAGGGACTGCAACCACCTGCATGCTAGCAGCTCTGCCGGCGATAACACCATTGAGTGAATCTTCAAACACCCAACAGTCGAAGGGGTCCGCACCGAGGCGCTCAGCGGCTTGCAAAAAGACCTCTGGGTGCGGTTTAGAGGCAGCCACCTCTGCACCCGAAGTTATAATTTCAATTGGTAGGTTATGCCGTGCAACCACAGACTGAATGAGACGCCGCGGGGTGGATGAAGCAATCGCCATAGGTGTCTGCTGCTCCTGAAGGTAGTGAATCAGGTCGAGTGCACCAGGAAGCAGCGGTGCCTCTGTAATCTGCTCTGCCATCATGTCTAGAATAAGCTGCATCAAACCGGGCTGATCGACATTTAGTTGCGGATATTGCTGGGCGATTAGCCTCACAAAGTCACGCGTCGCCCTGCCGGTAAAGCGCTTAAGATCAGTTAGGCTGAGTTCCAGCCCCAATGCCTGCTGCAAAGCCTGCTGCTCTACCCATTTCCACGTTGGCTCAGAATCTATTAACAAACCATCCATGTCGAAGATTACATTTTTCACGCCTGCCCACCCTATTCATCAATTCGGTGAATATTAATCACTCTTTTATTCTCCATTTATCTCCCTCATTAGTCGATAAAGTCATGTATTTGTCGTTTTTATAATTTATTATTCTCAGAACTTCTCTTACGAACACGTAGTAGATGCAAATTAAAGGGAGTCATACATGACACGTGAAGTTGTAGTACTTAGCGCAATGCGCTCACCAATCGGTGCTTTCGGCGGTAGCCTAAGCTCAATAGAACCCGCTGAACTGGCCGGTACAGTAATGAAGGAAGCAGTTTCTCGTTCAAAAGCTGACCCCGAGAAGATTCATTACGTTACTGTAGGTAACTGTATTCCAACTGAGTCTCGCTACCCTTACGTTGCTCGCGTAGCGTCTATCCAAGCTGGCCTGCCAATGAACTCTGTTGCTATGGCGGTTAACCGTCTGTGTGCTTCTGGTCTTCAGGCGGTAGTATCGAGCGCACAGCAGATCGAACTCGGTCAGTGTGACTACGCAGTCGGCGGTGGTGTTGAAGTAATGTCACGTGGCACCTACATGGCACCAGCTATGCGTACCGGCGCTCGCATGGGCGATACCAACATGATCGACGCGATGGTCTCTGTTCTGACCGACCCATTCGGTGCAGGTCACATGGGTATTACTGCGGAGAATCTCGCCGAGAAGTGGGAGATCACGCGTGAAGAGCAGGACGCATTTGCGGCTGAATCACAGCGTCGTGCAGAAGTTGCTATCAAAGAAGGTAGATTCAAAGACCAGATCGTGCCAATCACGCTGAAATCGCGTAAGGGCGATACCATCTTCGACACTGACGAGCACCCAAAACCGGGTACCACTGCTGAAAAGCTCGCGGGCATGCGTCCGGCGTTTAAGAAAGATGGCACTGTAACTGCGGGTAACGCTTCAGGTATCAACGATGGTGCTGCCTTCTTGGTTCTCGCAGATGCCGAAACCGCAAAGGCCAACGGCGAGACCCCCATTGCGAAGATTGTCTCTTACGCTGTGGCCGGTGTTCCGAACCACATCATGGGCGAAGGCCCTATCCCATCTTCAAAAGCAGCGCTCGAGAAAGCGGGCCTGACGATTGAAGATATGGATGTAATTGAGTCTAACGAAGCCTTTGCGGCACAGGCTATTGCAGTATCCAAGGGCCTAGGCCTTCCATCTGATAAGACTAACCCTAATGGTGGCGCTATCGCTCTGGGCCACCCCGTCGGCTGTTCAGGTGCGTTTATTGCAACTAAAGCTATTCACGAGTTACACCGCATCAACGGCAAGTACGCGCTGGTCACCATGTGTATCGGTGGTGGACAGGGTATCGCGGTCGTCTTCGAACGCGTCTAACTACCAGCACGCAAATAGAACCGGTCTTTTTAGGCCGGTTTTTTTTTGCTCTGGCACACTAAAAAGTGCTTAAAACTCTCAAGTTGAAGGACAAAACCCCGATCTCAGACTATTTTTAACTTACCCTTTTTGCTCTTACATAAAAGTTAGCGGCCGACAAACCAAATGCAAACCAGAGTCAAACTCTCACCCTTGGCGGAGGTAAAGCTGCCAGAGGATATCCTTGCTAGTTTTGCCACGCTCTTTCTGAGGTTGTGCCTTGCTGTCTTTTTAATACCAGTACTTCTTAACCTCTACCGCAGTCTAATTATGGATCCTAGCCCCAACTGGATACCCTTGGTTCTTATTTACCTGCTTTCTCTACTCTTTGCGCTGCGCCCTGAC
>JABXHP010000030.1 GCA_013373575.1 Oceanospirillaceae bacterium
AGCCCGCCGGTTTTGTGTCAGGCAATATCATCGACAGCGTATCAGACAGTCTATCAATGGTACTGCGCCCGATGCTGTATCGAATGGAGAAGCGCTTTTCGGACCGAAGTGAAGACCAGAGCCCGCTTGTTCGTTTTGTTACCTTGCCTGAGTTCAGTAACGCCTATTACAAAATCAGCGTGACGCCTCTAAATGGCGGAGAATCAGATCTTTTGGCTTTTGTTTTCCACGCAATTTGGGATGAGGAGAGTCTACCGAAGGGCTTAACCGAGTCGAATTCAGAGAAGTCGAATGAGGATGAGATAGCGCTAAATTTCCTTAACGATGAACTCAGTTCGACACGGGAAAGTCTTCAAACAATTATCGAGGAGTATGAGACGACCAACGAGGAGCTTCAGGCTACTAATGAAGAGATGATGTCGTCTAATGAGGAGTTACAAGCGACCAACGAAGAGCTACAAACCACCAATGAAGAGCTGCAGTCGACAAATGAGGAGCTGCAGACCGTAAACGACGAGCTCAATTATAAAAATAGTCAGTTGGACGATCTGAACATGACTCTGCAAAAGATTGAGCGCGCCATGAAGCTTCCGTTTATACAAGTCAACGGTGATCTGCGCGTCGAACACCGCAGCGCTAGTATGAGCCAGACAGGATTTAGATTCCTGCCCATAGTTGACCAAAACATCTTCGACAGTGGATTTATGCAGAACTTCGGTCAACAGAAATTTGAAGTTTTAGAGGCTATTAATCGACCGCAGAAAGAGCGCCATATCCGCTGTGAAATCGGCAGTTCGATCTACCTGTTACGCGTGAGTCCAATTCTAAACGAGGGTAAGCCGGATGGCGCTGTCATTTGGTTTGATGATATTACTGATGTTCACGCTTCCGCTGCATTGGAGAAGGCTGCCCTCAGTATTGCCTGTCAAACGCTCGACGCTATTGGCGACGGCGTCATACGAACCGACTCCAACGGTATCATCACACTATTTAACCAAGCGGCAGAGCATTCAACCCGGGTGGCCGCCAACAAGGCTATGGGTAATTTTATCGGTAAGATATTCAAGCCAGATAACAACGAGGATAATCTTTTATCTCAGATATTGAGTGTCTGCGACTCTGACAAGATTTTCCGAACCGCTGTGCCGGTTGCCATGCGAAACGCCAAAGGCAGTCTATACTTTGCTGATATCACTAGCTCCGCCTACTCTGATCCGGTTAATGGTCAAGATGGGCTTATCATTATTTTTAAAGACACGACCGATCGTCATAAATTGGAGCAGGTGCGCGATTGGCATGCCGAACATGATTCTCTAACAGGCCTGATAAACCGTAGTTCTGCTGAACGTTTGATACGAGAATCTCTCTATCGAGATGGTGTCAAAGATGCTGTGCAGTGCTCACTGATGTTTATGGATTTAGATGGATTTAAAGCGGTAAACGATTCAGCTGGCCATGATGCAGGGGACGCCATACTCAAGCAGGTCGTAGACCGGTTAAAAAGCCATTTACGACGCAGCGACCTTTTTGCGCGAGTGGGCGGAGATGAGTTTGTTGTCTTTCTGCGTGATGCAGCCCCCTTTGAAGCGCACGAGGTGGCACTGCAGTTGATCAGCGCGATCAAAAAGCCGCACTTTATATGGGGTGATCGGACCTATTCAATCGGCCTGTCAATAGGTATGGTTACAGGCAGGGGTGACTCTTTGCTCGACTTCAACGAGATGTTGATTGCGGCTGATGCAGCGATGTATCAAGCTAAGCAACAGGGGGGGAATCGTGTTGTACTAATCGAGACAGACACTATCGCTGACAGCCAAAGTCTAGCAAAACCTGATTCAATCGTTGACCGCTTGCAGCACGCTGTGATTGGTGAAGGCTTGTATCTGGTGCGTCAGCCTATCGTAGAAGCCAGCAACAAAGCGGTGGTTGGTTACGAGTTCTTGATGCGCTTTCAAGATCAATACGGCGTCCTGACACCCCAACAGCTGATCGATACCGCCGAGCGTTACTCATTGATACACAAGCTAGATATTAAAATTATCGAGCTCGCCGTGGCCGCAATTGCTGCTATGGCTAACAAAGACGCTCCTGAGCTCTTTTACACTATCAACCTAACAGGACACTCCTTCAGTAATCCGGAGCTTTTCGAGACCATTGAGTCTTTGGTGAGGGAGTCGGTTATCAATCCAACGCAGCTTATATTTGAGATTACGGAGCGCGCGTTTTTACCTAACTTCGATCTGGTTAATCAATTTATCGCTAAGGTACATCAATTCGGTGCTAGAGTATTTCTGGATGACTTTGGCAGCGGCCTTAGCTCGTTTGAGTATCTCAAAGCGCTCAATATCGATGGGATTAAGATAGATGGGCTGTTTGTGCGTACTATTGAGAGTAGTAGCTTAGATCGTGTTGTCGTAGAGTCAATTACGCGTATCTGTGCTGAGTTAAAACTGCCGGTGATAGCCGAGTATGTTGAGACTGAGGCTATCTCTAAATTAGTAACTGATTTAGGAGTCGATATGCTGCAAGGCTTCCATCATGGCTACCCTGAAGATCTGCCTGCTCTCTAGCGCAAGCCTCCCTGGTTATTAGGCATAGAGTAAAAAGGTACTTATCAACTTATGGGCCGTCTCGATATTGAAGTCTACGTTGGTTGAATCGATTAGCTTTTTATCGAGTGTTTGAAGTGGATCTGCGTAGCAGCTATCTGTGAGTTTAATAGCATCCATGCTGGGTTCGTAAAAACCCATTTGCCAATTGTTGAATACCCGCTCATTAATTGGATTGGATAATAACAAACGGACAGCGTAGTGGCGTTTGTCGCGCTTGATTCTCTCAAACAGCGCCTCTACGACCTCCCTCTCTCCTTCGAGATATTGGAAGAAAGAGCCATCTTTATAGAGCAAGACACCACTAACATTGTGGGCTGCGTTGAAACTGCGCGCCGTGCCCAAAAGCTCATCAAGTTGCATAGGCGAGGGCAGTTCAGATGCTCGGCTACAGTAGACCAATTTAATGATCGGTTCCCTGTTCATATGCAATCGAATCTCAAATGTTAGTAATCGCTGCTAATGTCGAAGTGTTAGCACTCTTAAGTGCAAGTTCCAGCAACCACGCCGAACATCTAGAGTGTAGCTTACGCAGCTTGCATCGCCAGTAGTTAAGCGTTTCAGCTGAGC
>JABXHP010000191.1 GCA_013373575.1 Oceanospirillaceae bacterium
AATCCGAGTCTCTATGACCAGCAGACTCGGATCTATGTTCAGTTTCTTTGCGGTTTAGCTCCAAGGAAAGGGGCTATTTGAAGTTGGATGAAGTTCTCCTTCAGCGTAGCGGCTGAACCTAAATGGCCTAAGCAAATCCGTGCGTCGATGCTCCAGCAGCTCCTCGGCCACCAACTTACCGACACCGATCATCTTGTAGCCGTGGTTTGAGTCTGCCAAAAAGGTGCAGTTCTCGAAAAAGCGGTCAAACACTGGAAAGCTATCGGGTGTGAATGCGCCAATGCCGCCACTCGGTTCTTTCTTGAATTTTGGTAGCGTCCCTTCGAAACGTTTCTGGCAGTGTGCCAGTGCGCTCACCCACATATGTGCAAAGTCTTCTCCGACAATAAACTCGCGACTCTTCGGTCCATAAGGGTCCACAGCGACCTGGTCCGCATCGCGTTGTACAGGGAAGGGGGCAGCGCCACCTTGAATGCCGCCAAAGTTTAAATCGGGTTTATAGTAGATACCCCACATTTTGTCGGTTACCAGACTTCCATCCACTGTGCTGAATAGAGGTGCGTCACTATCCACATGAATAACTGGTGGTGCAAGCCCAGCGTTTGTTCGCTGCAGCCCTGGATCGATCCCTAGTGTGCCCTCCTGTAGTGACCAGTAGATCCACATGCCGACGTCCTTGTGCTCGACCCCTTGGGTATCTTTCACCGTTATGTTTTTTGGGAGTTCGAGCATATCCCAGAACTGCTTCGCCCAAGGACCGGGGCAGATGATTAGCTGTTCACAGTTAATCGCTCCTTGGTTCGTCTCAACACTCGAAACCGTGCCACTGCTGTCCTTATTGATCGCAGTAACCTCAACGCCGCCTTGGAGCTGCACGCCGAGGGATTCAGCCATCTTGGCGAGCCCCTCCATTGCCGCGCGGTTGTTGGCATAGCCGCCGCGCTTTTCGTGCAGAACGCTGGTGATGCCCTTGGCCTGCCAGTCATCGAACAGCCCTTTCATGTAGTTGTGGCTGTCGGCTTCGCCCTCAATAAAAGTCGACTCGTAGCCGATATCACGCTGCTGCGCGGCGATGCTCGCGACATCTTCATGCATGGATTCTGGGCTAATCTGCATGTAGCCGACGCTGTGATAGCTCAGCGCTTGCGCATGCTCCTCCCAGATATCGACACTGTGCGCCATCAGTTTGCGCATCGCGGGCTGAAAGTAGTTGTTGCGTACTACGCCGCAGGCAATGCCTGATGCGCCTGCTGCAATTCCCTGTTTGTCGATGACTAAAATGTCCGCTGGATCCTCACCCCGGGCCTTTAGACCGGACGCCAAGTGATAGGCTGTGCTTAGGCCATGGACACCAGCGCCGACGATAAGATATTTACTAGATTGTGGAATGCTCATTAAATTAGGGTCCGTTGTTGTTTTTGTTAGTGCCATCATGACGCCAATAAGAGAAAAAGATTTGCTCAAAATGGACAAATTGTTGCGTTTTTAAGCAAGTCTTTTCCGCTCGCTGTGTTCTACTGTAGGAAAAAACAATAAGGTCTCGAATGAGCTACTCCATATTTCGTGTCATCAAAGAGGCACTGAATGATCACAAAGGCTGGGGCCCTGCCTGGCGTGATCCCGCTCCAAAGTCGCACTACGATATTGTTATCGTTGGTGGTGGTGGTCATGGTTTGGCGACCGCATTCTATTTGGCGTCGCGTTATGGTCTGCGAAACATTGCTGTGCTTGAGCGTGGTTGGCTTGGCGGCGGCAATGTTGGGCGGAATACAACCATCGTCCGCTCTAACTATATGCTACCTGGCAATGAACCCTTCTATGAGCTCTCGATGAAGCTGTGGGAGGGGTTGGAGCAAGAGCTCAACTATAACGCCATGGTCTCTCAGCGTGGTGTACTTAACCTCTGTCATTCGGATGCGCAGCGTGACGCGTTCCGCAAGCGCGGCAACGCGATGTTGCTGCAAGGTGCGGATGCTGAGTTGCTCGATACCGATGGTGTCCGCCAACTCTACCCCTATCTAAATTTCAATGATGCGCGCTTTCCTATTCTAGGCGGGCTCCTGCAGCGCCGCGGTGGTACTGTGCGGCATGATGCGGTTGCTTGGGGCTATGCGCGCGCCGCCGATCGTCTCGGCGTCGATCTTATACAGAACTGTGAGGTGCTGGATTTCCGGGTTGAAAACGGTGCTACCGTCGGTGTCGAGACCTCGCGTGGATTTATTGGTGCCGGTAAGGTGGGGGTCGCTGTCGCCGGTTCATCCAGTCGTTTGATGTCCAAAGTCGGCATTAGACTGCCAATTGAATCGCACGTACTTCAGGCCTTTGTCTCTGAAGGGCTCAAGCCCGTAATCCCCGGTGTTATTACGTTTGGTGCGGGTCACTTCTATCTTAGTCAGTCGGACAAAGGTGGCTTGGTGTTCGGCGGCGATATTGACGGCTATAACACCTATGCCTCGCGTGGCAATCTGCCTGTGGTCGAAGATGTCTGCGAGGGGGCGATGGGTCTTATGCCGATGCTTGGTCGTGCTCGTTTGTTGCGCAGTTGGGGTGGCGTAATGGATATGAGTATGGACGGCTCCCCCTTTATTGACAGGACCAATATTCCTGGGCTCTTTTTTAATGGTGGCTGGTGCTATGGCGGCTTTAAGGCGACACCCGCCTCGGGTCTCTGTTTCGCGCATCTTCTGGCAACCGGAACGAGCCATGAAGTCGCTTCGCAGATGCGTCTAGATCGCTTTGCGCGAGGCGCCATGATTGACGAAAAAGGTCAGGGCGCTCAGCCCAATCTTCACTAGAGGTCGCTATGCTGATTAATCATCCACTTTTGGGTCCGCGCGACGCACAAGAGTTTGTCTACAAAGGCGACGCACGTCTTCTGCAGCGTCCCGATGCTATGGCTGAAGATTCGCTCGAGCGTTTTACCGACTATGCGTATAACCGCGACAATCCAGCGGGGATCCACCGAGAGCTTTGGTATCACGAGCAGGGGGATCGCTCCTGGTTAGTGGTTACGCGCAACACGCTGACGCACGAAATTGTTGGGGTTGAGCTTGCCAGTGAGGTGCGACTATGAAGAGCCGTCGCGTCTCCTCTGGGCGTATTAGCAGTACACCCGTTCACTTCACCTTTGATGGTAAATCCTACATTGGATACGAGGGCGATACGCTCGCATCCGCGCTCTTAGCAAACGATCAACTGCTGCTAGGACGCTCCTTTAAGTATCATCGGCCTCGCGGCTTAATTACCCTGGGTAGTGAAGAGCCCAACGCGCTGGTAACGCTTGGTACAGGCGCTAAGCAGACACCCAACACGCGGGCGACAACTCAAGAGCTGTTTGAGGGGTTGAATGCCGTCAGTCAGAACCGTTTTCCGTCGCTGAAGTTTGACTTTTTGTCCGTCAATGACCGCTTGAGTCGCTTTCTAACTGCAGGGTTTTACTACAAGACCTTTATGTGGCCAAAGTCGTTCTGGGAGTCTGTATATGAACCGCTGATCCGCAGGGCCGCAGGCCTTGGGCGACTGAGTGAAATTGAAGATCAGGATGAGTATGACAAGGGGTTTCTGCACTGCGATCTGCTGGTTATTGGTGGCGGAGAGGCTGGCCTCGAGGAGGCGCTAAGGGCTGCTGAGCAGGGGCAAAGCGTGGTTCTTTGTGAAGAAGGCCCTCGCCTAGGGGGTATGGCGCTGTTTGAGTCGTCGCCTATTGATCGGATTGAGGTGCTCGTTGCTAAGCTTCAAGGGCTCTCGAACGTGCGGATAATGACACGCACTACGGTTCAAGGCGCATATGATCATGGTGTCTACTCTGCAGTGACGCAGAATACAGAGCATCTTGCAAAGCCGCGCGAGAACACACCGAGGCAGACGCTTTGGCGGATCTATTCTGGCTCTGCTGTGCTGGCGAGTGGTGCGCATGAACGCATGATCGCGTTCGATAATAATGACCGACCCGGAATAATGCTCTCCAGCGCTCTGCGCGGTTACCTCAACTACTACGGTGTGCTGGCAGGTGAGAGTTGTGTTGTTTTTGGCTCGCATGACGATGCGCGGAAAACTGCCGCAGATCTGCATGCAGCTGGAGCTAAGGTGGTCTGGGTTGATACCCGTGAGACACATGAGAAGATTGAGGGTGTTGAGAGTTACACCAACGCGCGTGTTGTCGATACGCGCGGGCGCCATCGTTTGGCGCAGGTGCAGGTTGAGCAGCAGGGACGTCGGTTCTGGATCTCTTGCCAGGCACTGGGCGTGGCCGGAGGTTGGAATCCGCGAGTGCAGCTCACCTGTCACCAAGGCGGGCGCCCTAAGTGGTCATCTGAGGTGGGAGGTTTTGTTCCTGGCGTGAATCTACCGCCCGGGATGAGGGTAGTGGGTGCTGCAGCGGGGGACGGCCTTACCGGTAACTGGAAACCTGTATGGGATCTGTCGGTGACGGGCCCCGCCTTTGTTGACCAGCAGAATGATGTCTCAGTCAAAGATATCAAGCTGGCGCACCAAGAGGGTTATGTTAGCGTCGAGCACTTGAAACGCTATACCACCTTGGGCATGGCAACTGATCAGGGTAAGAATGCTAACGCCCTGGGGATAGGTGTCTTAAGTCAGCACTCCGGTAAATCTATAGAAGATGTTGGTACCACGTTGTTCCGGCCACCCTATACGCCGGTCGCTATTGGTGCCCTCGCTGGACGTTCGCGCGGTAAACAGTTCAAGCCGACGCGCCTGACACCTTCTCATGCGTTTGCCGAGCAGCAGGGTGCCAGCTTCGTTACGGTGGGTAACTGGCTGCGTGCCGCCTATTTCCCGCTAGCGAGCGAGAAACATTGGCGTGAATCCGTCGACCGAGAGGCGCTAGCGGTGCGCAACGCTGTTGGTGTCTGCGATGTCACCACACTCGGAAAAATCGATGTTCAAGGGCGCGATGCGGCGCAGTTCCTCAACCTTGTCTACGCCAACGGTTTTCTTAAGCTGCCTGTCGGCAAGACCCGCTACGGTTTGATGCTGCGTGAGGATGGTGTCGTATTTGATGACGGTACGGCTGCACGCCTATCAGAAAATCACTTTGTGGTTACAACGACCACGGCAAACGCCGTATCGGTTTATCGCCACATGGAGTTTGTGCATCAGTGCTTAGCGCCACAACTTGATGTCCACCTTATCTCTACGACGGAGTCTTGGGCCCAGTTTGCAATCGCTGGACCTAAATCCCGTGAGTTGCTGCAGCGTATAGTTGACTTGGACATAAGTAACGAAGCCTTTGGGTTTATGGCGTGCGCCGAGACACAGCTGCTCGATGGTACCAAGGCTCGGCTCTTCCGCATCTCATTCTCCGGGGAGTTGGCTTACGAACTCGCTGTGCCAACACGCTTCGGTAATAGCTTAATGGAGACGTTATTGGAGGTTGGTGCGGACCTTGGGGCAGTGCCTTACGGTACAGAAGCGCTAGGTGTGCTGCGTATTGAGAAAGGACATGCTGCGGGTAACGAACTTGACGGGCGCACAACGGCGCTAAACCTAGGCTTGAATCAGATGGTGGC
>JABXHP010000109.1 GCA_013373575.1 Oceanospirillaceae bacterium
CAGGAGCAGTTCGAGAAAGAGAAGCATCATTCAAGTGCAAATCTACTAGCCCAAATAGCACCCGCGGGCACGAGCTCTGGATTGGCGCTCCCCGTAAATTTGGACAGTTTAGCGGCAGCTCTGAGTGAATCGCCCGGGGTCCAGATTATCGCCGGCGGTACGGACTTGATGCTTGAAGTAACGCAAAATCTTCATGCCAAACCCCAGATGATAGGGCTCAGTCGCATCCCCGAGCTCAGCTTCATTAATGAGAAGAAGGGCAAGCTCAGCCTAGGTGCAGGGGTCACTTTCAGTCAGCTTCTAGAGTGGGCGCGGGGTCGTATTGAGCCGCTAGCGGAGCTGCTTCTGCATATTGGTTCCGATCAAATACGCAACCGCGGGACACTGGGTGGTAATCTAGCCAGTGCCTCTCCCATTGGGGATCTAGCCCCCTTTTTTATCGCCCTCAATGGCCAAGTAAAACTCTGGAGTCAGAGTGGCGAGCGCAGTTTACCGCTTGAGGCGTTTTTTACCGGTTATCGCCAGACAGTTCTTGAACCTCATGAAATTATCCATTCGGTCACATTCGATCTGCCGGCCGAGGGCGATACGTTGACGGTAGATAAGGTCTCGAAACGCAAAGAGGACGACATCTCCACGCTTTGCCAAGTTGTTTGGGCGAAGCTGGATAAGGGGCGTATTAAGCAGTTGCAGCTCGGTTTGGGTGGCATGGCAGCCACTCCTATCGCTGCGCGAACTCTCGCCGAAGAGCTCATCGGGCTTGAAGTGCAGACGCTAAACTACATCCAAATTCATCCACTGGTTGAAAGACACATCAAGCCGATGAGCGACCTGAGAGGCAGTGCCGCCTACCGCATCCACTGTAGCGCTGCGCTGTTGGTGCAGAGCCTTACCAGCACAGGAGGCAGTCATGGCGTCTAAATCACCTGTTGGTCAGAGTATCCCGCACGATTCAGCAGCTCTTCATGTAAGCGGTGCGGCACAGTACATTGATGATATTCAGCTCCCCCAGGGTGCGCTCTATGCGGCCGTGGGTCAGACCTCAATAGCCCGGGGTGAGGTCTCTAAGCTAGATCTGTCGAAAGTAGAGGCTGCAACAGGTGTGGTTGGCACATTGACCTATGCAGATCTTAAAGCGCTAACAGACGTTGGCCCTGTTTTTCCGGGCGATCCGCTGCTAGTAGACTCCGAGGTGCTGTTTCACGGTCAGGCGCTCTTCCTCGTTGCAGCCACCAGTGAGAAGCAGGCACGGCGCGCGGTACTGCTTGCTCAAGTTGACTACAAGCCAGCTGACCCTATCTTAGATATCGACGCAGCGCGTGAGGCAGAGGCTAGAGTACGACCAGTGCATGAGCTCTGCAAGGGTTCCCCAGAGTCCGCGCTGCAGGGCGCCAAACACCAGCTAAATGGCACACTCCACATTGGCGGTCAGGAACACCTTTATCTGGAGGGGCAAGCTGCTATCGCAACTCCAACGGAGGAGGGCGGTGTTCATATCTACACCTCGTCTCAGCACCCAAGCGAGGTTCAAACGCTGGTTGCCGAGGTTCTTGGAATTCCGTTTAACCTCGTTTGTGTTGAAGTACGACGTATGGGAGGTGGTTTTGGCGGCAAGGAGTCTCAGGCCGCTCCCTGGGCCTGTTTAGCAGCATTAATGGCACGTAAGTTAGGGCGTGCAGTGAAACTTAGGTTACCGCGCGTGCAGGACATGATGCTTACCGGTAAGCGCCACCCGTTTTTTGCCGAATACTCAGCTGGATTTGATGACTTAGGTCGCATTGCCTCAGTTTTAGCGCAGTTGCATGGTGATTGCGGCTGCTCGCCAGACCTTTCGGATGCGATTGTTGACCGCGCTATGTTCCACTTCGATAACGCCTATGAGCTACCTAATGCACGCATAACCGGTGAGCGCTGGCGCACGGATAAAGTTTCCAATACTGCCTTTCGTGGCTTTGGCGGTCCACAAGGTATGCTGGCTGGCGAGGCAATGGTTCAACATATCGCCCGCATCGTTGGCCGTGATCCTTTAGATGTGCGCTACGCCAACCTCTATCCTGAGCATGGCGGTACTACACCCTACCATCAAAGCGTCAGCGGTGAGCAATTACAGCGGATGATGCAGCGGGTGGAGCAGACGAGCAACTACCGCGCGCGTCGTGCCGAGATTGAACAACATAACAAGAGTGCGCCGAGAAAATTACGAGGCCTTGCACTAACGCCGGTAAAATTCGGTATCTCCTTTACAGCAAGGCACCTCAATCAGGCAGGCGTTCTACTGCATATCTACACTGATGGGTCTGTGCTCGTCAGCCAGGCTGGGACCGAGATGGGGCAGGGGCTCTACACCAAAGTGAGCCAGGTGGTTGCGGCGGTGTTAGGTATTGGCATGGACTCAGTGCGCATGAGTTCGACGCGTACCGACAAGGTGCCTAATACCTCGCCTACCGCCGCCTCTAGCGGTGCCGACCTCAATGGTATGGCTGCCCGCAACGCGGCTTTAGCGCTGCGCGACCGCCTACAAAAATATATCTCTGACCGTGAGGCTGTAGCGCAGGATAGGGTTATTTTCGCCGACTCGAAGGTTATCTGGCCCGGTGGGGAGCAGAGTTTCGCTGCGGTGGTTAAGTCAGCCTATATGGAGCGTGTCTCGCTGTCGGCGACGGGTTTTTATAAGACACCGGAGATCTGGTACGACCGCGATAACGCGCGCGGCGATCCATTCTTCTACTTTGCGCAGGGTGTCGCCTGCACTGAGGTGGAGGTCGATCGACTTACGGGTGTTACCGAGGTACTAAGTGCCGACATCCTGCATGACGCCGGATTGAGCCTTAATCCCGCAATCGATAAGGGTCAAATCGAAGGTGGCTATGTACAAGGGCTTGGCTGGCTCACTACGGAGGAGTTGCGCTGGAACAATGAGGGGGCGCTCCTCACCCGCTCACCTGCGACCTATAAGATTCCCGCTGTTTCAAATCGTCCAAAGCAGATGTCTATTGAGCTATTGCAGGAGCCCAACTCAGTCGCTACGGTGTACTCCTCCAAGGCTGTTGGAGAGCCGCCACTGATGCTGGCGATATCAGCTTGGTGTGCGATTGAGGATGCTTTGGCGAGCTACACTCAAGCTCCTGTAACACTGGATGCGCCAGCGACACCTGAGGCTGTGATAAAAGCCTTGGGATTAATCAGTTAGTACGACCAATGAGTGTCTCCTTTAAGGATGGTAAATGTTTAGTAAATGGAGCCAGGCTCTAGCGCAATTAATGGAATCTGGCCGAGCGGGTGTTCTGGTAACGCAGATATCTGACCGGGGTTCCAGCCCTCGTAGCCGCGGTTCAAAGATGCTGGTGACGCTGGATGGGACGATTGAGTCCCTTGGCGGTGGGCACTTAGAGTTTGAAGCGATCAACTATGCACGCGAGCTGATTGAGGCGGGCAGAGATGGCGTTTTTGAGCGCAGTTATTCGCTGGGAAGCGAACTCGGGCAGTGCTGTGGCGGTGAAGTTCGTCTGCTGTTTGAGGTATTCAATAGCCAGGTGATACAGCTCTACCTTTTCGGTGCAGGCCATGTGGCTCAGGCGCTAGTTCCGCTACTGGCCGGCTTGGGCTTTAATGTTCACTGGACTGACGATCGCGATGAGCTATTTGTAGCACCCATACCCGCAGGGGTGGAGCGCTTGGAGCGCGATCCGGTGGATGTGGCAGCTACGCTTCCGGCAGGTGCTTGGGCCGTAATTATGACCCACGACCATCAGCTCGATTTTGAGTTGGTGATCGCAGCACTTGAGAGTCCGGCGAGCTATCTGGGCATGATCGGCTCAGCCACTAAAGCGCGTCGCTTTCTGCAGCGTCTCGAGCAGCGCGATATCACACCGGCTCAGCGAGAGCGGTTGATCACGCCACTCGGTTTGGTACATCTAAAAACTAAGACACCGCTTGAGATTGCGGTATCAATAGCTGCCGACCTGATGCACCGTCGCCAGTTGGCACTCTCAGCGCAGGAGCCTAAGTGCGAGTAATTAGAGCAAGCATTGCCCATTTTCCAGATAGTTCAGGCTCAGGTGCTGA
>JABXHP010000273.1 GCA_013373575.1 Oceanospirillaceae bacterium
TCAACAAATCAGCTTCGTCAGTACCGCTAAGTAATAAATTTTGAGGCATAGTTTTTATTGATCCTAGATTGATAAAGTTTTACTGACTCATACAAAATCTAAGCCAATATTATTTTTTCAAGTATTTACAACAAGTTATAAATTTACCACCGAATGCATAATGCGAAAAGTCGCGAGAGAAGTCGCATTTTGCAATCAACGATCAATCAACTGCTTAGTCTGCTTTGGACCATCAGAAAGAAGGAAGATCTGATCCATACGAGTCAACTTGATTAGTTCAACCAGAGTTGGATCGCTTAACCCTTCTAGCACCATTTTCTGGGGTGTGAGCATCGCTTTGCGCAGCCCTACCAGAAAGCCGAGCCCTGCAGAGTCCATAAAACTGAGCTGGTCTAGCTCAATTACTAGGGTTGCTTTACCCGCCACCTTGGGCAGATATTCTGCTCTTAGTTGCTCAACGTTAGCAGCACTAAGCCTAGGTTCGTTCACACGCAAACGCAGAACACCCTCGATGTCTTTAGCAGAATTAGACTCGCGCTTGAAAATATTAAGCTTCACGCATCGCCCTCCCAAACGAGTCGACCAGCGGACCAAATAGGTATCGCCAAACAGGCTGCTCGTCCCCTTTGATGGTAAGTTGCGCCTGCATGCCTGGGTACAGTTTCAATCCACTGCTAGCTCGTGAGTCAGCATCCATTACAATTTCAACCTCATAGTAGCCAGCACCATCAGGAGACTGTACAAGGTCCGCCGATACTAAACGCAGCGTTCCCTTTATCGGAATTTGTCCTCGCAGGGAGTAAGCGCTAAATCTGACATCAACCGGGCTGCCTGGAACCATCAACTCGATATCATCGGGCTTGATACGCCCTTTTATAATGAGATCATCACCTTCGGGCACAAGCCGCATGATGGCTTGTCCAGGCGCAATAACTTCACCCCGACCAGTTACCGATAGGTCAGTCACCAAGCCAGCATGCTCGGCATAGAGCACAGCCTCTTTACGGCGAATCTCTGCGAGTTTTATCTGGTCAAAGAGCTCTTCAACAATTAACTGCTGTTCGCTCATTTCAACAGATAGCGCCTCAATGCGCTCCTTGCCTTGCATCTCCAAGCGCAATTCAGCTTCAGCTCTACGTTGATCAACTCGGGCAATCGAAGCTTTCAAAGTGCCGACGCGTGCTAACAGATCAGCCTCCCGCCCACTTAAGTTAAGCTGATCAGTTTGGCTAACGAGCCGCCTCTTAGCCAACCCCTCTATTTTTCGCAGGCGCTCCGATACGATTGCCAACTGCTTATCAAGACCTTCAAGCTCTCTCTCAAGACCGACTCTCTCCTCGGCCAGCTCTGATAACTTAGATTTAAGTATCTCTTCTTCAACCTTATAAGAGGTCTCGCCGGCATCGTAGATCTGCCTCTGAACAGCCAGGGCTATCCTACCTTGAGAGTGATTGAGGTCGATCGGTGTACTCCACGGCAGGTTTTCAAATTCCAGCATCAGTCGATGCTGCTTTGCTCGCGCTTGAATCAGCTTGTTATCGAGACGTTTCAGCTCTGCTTCAACATCATCGCTAATCAACGTCACCAGTGGATCACCTTCACGAACTTGATCTCCCGCCGAAACGTGGACTTCTCGTACTACACCACCGCGCTTGTGCTGCACCATCAGGCTGCCCTGGGAGGGTTCAAGTAGACCTGTTGCAAGCGCTGCTTGTGAGATATCGGTACGAAATGTCCAGAGACCCAACCCAATAACTCCGATAACAAGTACTGCCCAACCTGAAATAAGCTCGCGTCTAAGCGAACGGTCTAGTACCTCAGACATCACTAGCCTCCTTCGAATCACTTGCAGGCAACACTGGTGGTTGGCCCATCTGCCGTTGCTCTAATTTACGCAGCTGCCCACCGCTAAGCTCTAACTGCGTCGAGGTATAGCGCAATAGTCGCTGGTCATGTGAAATTACAAGTGTCGTCACGCCTTCTTCTTTCAACTGCTGAAGCAACAGACCAACCTTTGCCGCTTCTCGCCCATCAAGCATAGAACTCGGTTCATCTAATACTACCAAGCTGGGCTGACCATAAATTGCGCGCGCTAGACAGACCATTTGCCGCTGACCACCTGACAAATTCTGACCGTTACCTTGAACTCGAGTCTCATAGCCCTGTGGTAGCGCCTCTATCATCTCGTGAGCTCCCACCCTGCGCGCGGCCGCAATGACTTCATCAATTGGTGCTGGCTCAAAACGAGATATGTTGTCTGCTATGGTTGCTGGAAAAAGTTCAGCAGCCTGATCCAAATACCCCAGATGAGGCCCCAAAAGAGCGCGGCTCACCTGTGATATATCTAACTCTCCTAACCGCACCTGACCCGCGGTGGGTCGATAAAGACCGAGAAGAAGCTTGGCAAAGGTGGTTTTTCCCACACCGTTTGCTCCAACAAGCCCTATGCAGGAGCCAGGGCGTATCTGCATAGTAATTCCTGCGATTATTGGCTTAATACCTTGGCCGTGACTAAAAACCACCTCTTGCATGCGAACACCTGCGTCCGGCTTGCTAATGATGGGGACACTTGGAGGATCATAAATTTGGTTCTGAATAACATCTGTGATGATCTGACGCGAACGCTTGTACATGAAGATCGAGTGCTGGGCACGAATGTAACCATCTAAAGGAGAGACGGTGCGCATACCAATTATCAAGCAAGCCATAATCTGCCCGGGAGAGATAAGATCGGAAGCGGCAAGGTAGGCACCTAGGCCAATTAAGGTCACGTTAACCATCAGCGAAATGAAGCGGCTGATGCTCTCGACACGCAATACTCGATCATCCTGAGAGAGCCGGGACTTAAGCTCACGATCACGAGACTGCTGAATATTAAATATGACTCGACTCGTTAGGCCGAGGACCTCCATCACATTAGCTAGGCGGCGCAGCCTCAGGTGCCGCGCATCTTCAATGCGTGACTGAAGATCGATATTCTCTTCACCCTTGCGCATTACCCAGCGCTGCAGAGGGATACACAAAGCTAACAAGAGTAACAGCACTCCCAGAGCCAACCCCATCCGGATATCAACTAGCACGACGAGAAGTAGGAAAATCGGCACCAGCACTAACTCAGATGCGGCCGACATTCCATATTTATTGATAAAACTGGAGATGTATTTCAGGTGTTTTGAGAACTCCAAATCAGGCTCGTTGCGACTCGCAATTGCTCGCATCTCACGACCAACCAGTTCAGGTGTCAGTCGCTGCTCAACAATGAGTGCGGCACGAGAGAATATCCTGCTTTTCACTCTAAGCAGCACTGCCGACATAGCGAGACAGACCAACACACCCAAAGTCAGAACCAACAACGTATCCAAGCTGCGGCTAGAGAGCACGCGGTCCATAACTTGAAGCGCATACAGAGGTACGGCGAGCATGAGGATATTTGCGATAAAACTAAATAAACTAGCTACAAACAATGCTCTGTGAACTTGACCCGAATAAAACTTCATCAATGTACCTCTATAACTTGGTGCCGGTCTTTGGAACACCCACGAACTGAACGTGCAAAAACCAGACCAACTCTCAAATAGTGAATAGCTGTTGAAGGCTTTCACCGGTTTTGGCGCGGGCCTTGCTTGCATTTCACGCAAGACCGCAGCCTTTTTGGAGACCACATTGAATATCCTGTTCGTACATCAAAATTTTCCCGGACAGTACAAACACCTGGCGCCGGCACTCTCTGCTCGCGGTCACCGTGTGATCGCTCTGGGAATCGGTGATCGAAAAATCGAAGGTGTTGAATATTTTCACTATCGCCCTAAGCGTGGTACCTCGGAGAAAACACACCCTTGGGTAACAGACTTCGAAGCCAAGGTTATTCGCGCAGAGGCTTGTGCTAACGCCTGCAACGAATTGAAGCGCAGAGGATTTGAGCCAGACGTCATTTGCGTGCACCCTGGCTGGGGAGAAGCGCTTCTACTGAGAGAGGTCTGGCCAAACGCACAACAGTTGCATTTTGTTGAGTTCTTTTACGGTTCTATTGGCCGCGATGTAGGGTTTGACCCTGAGTTTCCCTCGCCAGAGTTCTCCGGAAATTGCCGATTGCGAATCAAAAACACCAACAACCTGTTGAACCTGTTTGATATGGATAGAGGAGTATCGCCGACCCGCTGGCAACGCTCCACAGTGCCTGAGCAGTTTCGTGAAAAGGTTGAAGTAATACACGATGGTGTTGATACAGACCAACTGTACCCGGATCGTAGCGCTATTCTTGAAGCCCAAAATGATCGCGGTGAACCACTAAGGCTGACCGCTGAAAACCGCGTAGTTACCTTTATCAACCGCAATTTGGAACCCAGCCGCGGCTACCATCAGTTTATGCGCGCACTGCCCTCAATTCTGGAACAGGATAAAGAGACACAAATCGTTGTTATTGGCGGTGACGGCGTCTCTTATGGTGCAGCTCCGCCTGTCGGCAGTTGGAAGCAGCAGTACCTCGATGAAGTCAAAGATCGGATAGATCTCAGTCGCGTGCACTTTCTTGGCAAAGTCCCCTATAACACCTTTGTTTCAGCGATGCAGATTAGCTCTGCGCATGTCTACCTGACCTACCCCTTTGTTCTCTCTTGGTCGATGCTTGAGGCAATGAGTTTGGGAGCGCCCGTAATCGGCTCACGCACACCGCCCGTTGAGGAGGTGATCCAAGATGGTCAAAACGGCTATCTAGTCGATTTCTTTTCACCCGATGAGATTGCCACAAAGACCTTAGAGGTACTCGGTAGCGATAACACTGAGCTTCGCCAGCAGGCACGCCAAACCGTTATCGAGCGCTATGACCTCAAAACACTATGCCTGCCCGCGCAGATAAATTTAATAGAGGGCTTAGCGAGACACTAACAGAGCGTTTGGAAATAGATCTGACTTCGTCAATTCATAAAAAAGCGCCGAAACTCTCACGAATTCCGGCGCTTTAATTGTTTGGGCTAGACACTAGCTCCGGCCGTACAGATCTTCGAAACGGACAATATCGTCCTCACCTAGGTAAGCCCCTGACTGAACTTCAATCAGCTCCAGCGGGATCTTTCCTGGATTGTGTAACGAGTGCACTGAACCAACAGGCAGATAGACAGACTCATTCTCAGTGACCAACATCTCTTCGTCATCGCGACGCACAGTTGCAGTACCGGAGACCACAATCCAGTGCTCAGCACGATGATGATGCATCTGAACGGACAACTTCGCACCCGGCTTCACGGTAATCCGTTTGACTTGGTAGCGCTCGCCGCTATCGATCGAGTCATATTTACCCCAAGGGCGATAAACTTCACGGTGTAACTGGTACTCCGGGCGTCCCTCTGCCTTGAGCTGTTCAACGATCTTCTTTACGTCTTGAACTTGGTTCTTGTCGGCAACCAAGACCGCGTCTTTGGTCTCAACGACTACAACATCTTTAAGCCCAACCGTAGCGACCAGCTTATTCGTAGAGTGGATTAGACAGTCCGAGGTGTTGTGGGTCATCACGTCGCCACGCACAGCATTTCCCTCTGCGTCTTTTGCAGTCACCTCCCAAAGCGACGACCAAGCACCCACATCGCTCCAACCTGCATCCAACGGCACGACAACCGCGCTGTCGGTCTTCTCCATCACGGCGTAGTCCACAGATTCATCGGGACAGGCAGCGAAAGCGTGTTCATTGATTCGAACAAAGTCGAGGTCTGGGGTCGTCTCAGACAGCGCTTCACGACAGGCCTCAAGAATATCCGGACGGAACTTCTCGAGCTCCTCTATGTAACGGCTCGCTTTAAACAGGAACATACCTGAGTTCCAGTAGTACTCACCCGAATCTACATAGCCTTTGGCACGCTCTAAATCCGGCTTCTCTACAAACTCTGCAACAGCGTAACCCTCGCCCTGCTCTTCACCGCGGCGAATGTAGCCGTAGCCCGTTTCAGGGCCGGTAGCAACAATACCAAACGTAACCAGCTGACCAGCCTCGGCCAACGGTTGAGCACGCTCAACAACCGCACGAAACTCATCCACGTTCCGAATAACGTGATCAGCAGCCAGTACCAGTAAGAGAGGGTCATCACCCTTAGCACTCGCAGAGAGCGCAGCCAGCGCTATTGCCGGCGCTGTGTTTCGCCCAATCGGTTCAAGAAGAATTTCAGCATTCACACCTAACTGGCGGATCTGTTCGGCAGCGATGAAACGATGCTCCTCATTGCAGATCAACATTGGTTCTGCGCCGGAGACACCCTTTACCCGACTCAAGGTTGCCTGCAGCATAGTCTGCTTGTCAGCTAGCGGAAGAAACTGTTTCGGATAGAGTGAGCGCGACAACGGCCAGAGACGTGAACCTGAACCACCCGCCATAACTACTGTTTTTATCACTCTTTCATCTCCTAACTGTTATTGGTCGCCAGCTAAGCAGCGAGACCAATCAATAAATCTAATCTGTAATACTATCAACACCGCTTAGCTTTGTAGCGATGCCAGCACTCTATCTACATCTATTGCCCAGTCTGAATCGGCAGTACCAATCTCAGACTCTAAAGCACTGGTGTCTAACCTTGAGTTCGCCGGTCTCACTACCGGCGTTGGGAACTCCGAACTCGGTATTGGAGCGACCTCTACTTCATGATCAACCAGCCCAAGCTCTATCGCTTGCGCGACAATATACTCAGCAAACTCATGCCAGCTCACATAGGGCTTCTGGCAATAATGGTACGTACCCCAAGCCACCGAAGTACCGCTCTGGTATTGCGCAGCAATCGTCAACAGCGCTTGAGCAATACCGCGTGCACTAGACGGCCCGCCGAACTGATCAGCAACAACCGTCAA
>JABXHP010000344.1 GCA_013373575.1 Oceanospirillaceae bacterium
AAGTTGCATAGTGCCCTATGACACGGACGGCTTTCATCGAACGTGAGTCTAGTGACGTTGTTGCTCAACGGTAACTATCAAGCGCATTCCTGTCGTTCAATTGTGCTTTTTTTCGGCCTATCGAAGGTCGGCTAAGGGCAATCTGCTGACTGTACGATTAGGCCGCAACCAGTTTCTTAGCCTGTCAGTTTGAGTTCGAGCTAATACACATTAATTAATCAACCTCGCAAGTTAATCCTCCGTGATCACTAGCCCAAGCACAACTCTTCCAGCCTCAAGCGTTAACAATCTGATTCGCTCGGCATCACTTACTTCGCTAGAGCATACCGTCAGGGCATTTAGGGCAAACCTAGATGAACATAGCTTGAAACTGGTATTACAGCTTCCCACAAGGGTTAAATTCTCAATTGATTTAGAACTGCCCTAATTACCCTTAACTTGATGCAGCCCACTATTTCCGACAGTTAGGTATCGACAGAACTGCCCTACGACTGCCCTAGATCATCCCTATGGCTGTCAGTTATTCCCTATAGCGACACACTTACGATGTTGGGCTTAATTCCTTCAAAGTAAAACTCCCCTGAACTCTTTACTTCTTTAAACCTTTTTTCCCTTATCCGCTGAAAAAATTGGTTCTTGCCGTACGGTTTAGTTATACCTGCAGCGTAAGTCCACCCCCTGTAACGCTCATAAAGTGTAGAGCGTCTAATCCTAGCGCCAGCCTCTACAACAACCTCCTCGGAAATAAACTGAGCTATCTGATCTGAGTTGTAACTCCACATTTGCTTGGCAGCTAGACTAGATGGCGGGTCAATGACACGACCATTGGTCACTACCTGAGCGTATGCATCGAGAGCCAAATTCAGTATTCCAGCTCGCTCGCTGAATAACTTATCCGTTAGGTTAGGATCGCGATTGCTTCCATCAAAACAGTTGTTGAACTGCAGAATGCGCCCACGCCTGAACACGCCTTCTGAGTGGTCGCGAGTGTGTGGCATATGATTGGTACCAAACCACAAGGTAGCGAATGGATTGTACTCAAACGGATCTTGATTCTTTCGTTCTACGGTCACAGATTCACCTGACACCATGGCTTTAACTACGTCATCAGGAAGCATTCCACCCTGTGGTAACTCAGATACAATATTTGCCAGTTTGCCCTGCATACCCGCGCGCTGGAATTTATTGTTGAACTGTATAGGCTGAACCGCAGAGAAGGCGTTTCCTAGCATTTGCCGCAACAGATCAAGAAGTACTGATTTACCGTTAGCCCCTTGCCCAATCAGAACGATAAACGCTTCATATTTGCAATGAGCAACCAGTGTATAACCGAGCATTTCTAAAACACACTGGGCTTTTTCCTGCGCATCATCATCGCCATCAAAAACCTCGGTCAGAAACTGCTGAAAGCGTGGAGCAGTCGCTGCTCGGTCATATTCAATTGGCACTACCGATTGATAGTAAGACTGAGGATTATGTGGCGATAGCTGCCATCTATTGGTCTTGAGATGCAGCTCACCGTTTAGAACATTGATGGCATCTTGGCCGCCTTGATTCCAGCAATGATCAATCTTGTACAGTTCCCTTTTGATAAGTTTCGCTACGCTTGTGACATCGCTGTTAGTTACTCTGTCAGAGTATAATGGCAAGAGTTCTTGCACATCGCTTTCCAGATATGTGTCGCTAAGCTCACGCCAGTGACTTCTATCCCAGCACCACAGGCTGTTGGTATTTGGATCAACTATGTGCTCGCGCTTATTCATGGAGGCGACTATTTTTTTTGCCAGTGTCAGCTGATCTGGCTGCCTTTTCGCAGAATCGGCTTTAAGCTCCTTCAACGGCACACCGCTATTTACTGAGATAGCCCCCAAAACATCTCTACGCTCAAGCACAGATAAAGAATTAGCCGTTCTAAGCACTTCTTTTATCTCTTCCGCAGAAGAATCCTGATTTAGGTAGACAGCCTGTAAAAGAGCGCGCTCAGATTGTTTTAGCAACGACAAATCTTTTTCAGGCTTAGGGGCTTCTTTTACCGCCAGTAGCTTACGATTACTCATACATCACCGCCTATGCGATGCTCAGTACGAATACGCTCCAGTTCTAGATAAGGGATACCAGAAGTGACATACCACAAGTTAGGCATCTCATATTGGAAGCTTGTCATGCATGCTTCTCCTTTTCTACTGTCCAGTGAGCAGTTAGGAGTTCAAATCCAACCCTGTCGAAGCTGAAGCTATCGACCAATAGCGGAGCTTTTGAATGTACTCTTCGAGCAACGCCACGACTTACTAACTCCGTACTAAACCTTCGCGCGAAGTAGCGATAGCTGTCTTCGGAATATCTAAATCCCAGTTCTGGGTGAGCATCATAAAATTCCCTAAGAGCGGCTCTTAAAGTCATCCATGTTGTCTCTGTTATTTCGAGTTTGTGCATAGTTCTTACTCCATTGCTAAGTGGAGCCTGCACAATACTAAGACGCTAAGGAAATGCAATAACTTATTATATATCAACAAGTTATGTAAACATTAAGTGTTTACAATACAGGTACT
>JABXHP010000379.1 GCA_013373575.1 Oceanospirillaceae bacterium
CCTCTTGCTCAATAACTACCTGCCCCAGCGGCAATCCTGGCTCTATCGAGGTAACTCGCGCTGGGCTAAAGAGTTCAACCCGCTGCGCCTCAGCACGCTGGATCTGACCCATCAATACTTGACCCATCCAGTGATTTTCAACCACATAACCCAGCGCAGGCACATGCTCCTGCTCAGCCCGCATGCGTGTCTGGCCAAACTGACCTCTGGCGGAGACCTGAATTTCGTCGATGGGGCTCAAGTGTCCAGCAAGATCGCTCCAGACGCCCATCTGCTCGAGCAGCGTTCGCGACCCTGCTGCTAGAGCTGTGCTGCGAGAGTCAAAGCTAGGTTGATACTCAGGATTTGCAACACTTGGCAGAGCGCTCTGTTCGACTAGGGCGATACGTAGATCAAGTCTTTCGGCCTCCGGCAGCAGAGCAGCGACAAGACTGGCTCCCACCATGCCTCCACCGCACACAATCAGGTCAAAGAATCGGCTTTCAACCGCCATTATTCATCAACGCCTCTATCTCACCACGCGCCTTGGGTACGCCACCCGTAAGAACTTGATGTCCCGAATCAGTTACCAGCACATCATCCTCAATGCGCACCCCGATACCGCGCCAGCGCTCTTCCACACTATGGTCATCAGGTGCGATATAGATACCCGGTTCGATCGTAGTGATAATGCCTGGCTCCAGCTTGCGCCATTCGCCGTTAACACGGTAATCACCTACATCATGCACATCCATGCCGAGCCAATGACCGATACGGTGCATGTAAAAGCGCTTGTATGCGCCGCTCTCAATCAACTCATCGAGATCGCCACTGAGCAAACCCAGCTCAACCAACCCCTCGGTCAGTATACGTACAGAGAGTTCATGCAGTGAGTTCCAACAAGCGCCGGGTTTTACCGCCTCTATGCAGGCCTCGTTTGCCTTGAGACAGAGATCATAAATAGCTGCCTGCTCAGCACTAAAGTGACCGTTGGCAGGGAAGGTGCGGGTGATATCGCTGGCGTAATTATCAAGCTCACAGCCAGCATCGATAAGCACTAGGTCACCATCGGCTATTGCTTGATCGTTCTCTATGTAGTGCAGTATGCAGGCGTTTGCACCGCCTGCAACTATCGGTGTGTAGGCTTGGAATCGTGCCCCTTGAGAGCCGCAGTAGGCCGTAATCACACTCTCTAACTCATACTCATAACTACCCGGGCGGCACGCCAGCATCGCACGTACATGAGCCGCCGCTGAGATCTGCGCGGCACGCTGCATAATCACTATCTCTTCGGAGCTTTTGAACAGACGCATCTCATGTAAGAGTCTGTCCGAGTCGGCCAAACTTTGCGGCAGTACCGCCCCGGCACGTACAGACTTACCCAATGTCTCTAACCACCCTTTGACGCGCGTGTCTAAGGCTGCGTCTCGGGCTATGGGGTAGAGTAGCTGTGCAACGCCATCCATCATTTTCGGCAACCGGCTGTCGATCTCATCAAGGTTAAACGCTTGATCTGCGCCAAATCGCTCGACACACCCTTCTGGGCCTGCACGGTAGCCTGTCCATACCTCCATGGCTGGATCGCGTGGAGGACAGAAGAGCGTAACAGCATGCTCACCACCCTTGCTAAGCACCAACAGCGCCTCAGGCTCGTTGAAGCCCGTCAGATAATAGAAGTTACTCGCCTGCCTAAATGGATATTCAGCATCATTGTTGCGGGTTTTAAGATTACTCGCAGCGAGTACCAGGAGACTCCCTTCAGGCATCTGCGCAAGCAATTTCTCGCGTCGTTTACGGTAGACTTGCTGATCCAGCTTCATAACCACTCCTTAGAACGGCAGATCAATTAATGGATAGTGGGAGCGCCAACGTCGCTCGTTTCAGGCGGGGTATTACACTCAGCGAATAGTAGCATTGCGGCCATGCGCACATACTCTTCAACCTCCATAAGCAGCCCCTCGTCCTCTTCGGATTCGCTATCGGTCTCAATCTGAGCAATCTGCACTAGGTCACCGATACTCTCCTGCGCTTCAGTACTCAGCTTTGCTGCACTTTCACCAGCACCGAGCCCGAATCCTGCAATAAAGCCAGTCACCCAGAGCCCCAACTGCTCAGCACGCTGCGCCAAACTGTGTTCATCGTCAGGTAACAGCAGGTTCAGCTCGAAATCACCTGACTCCATCTGCGCCAACACCTGCTTGTATAACAGCCCCAGGTTTGGTGCCGTACTCGGCTGGGAGAGTTGGTCAAGATCAAGCTGCTGCGCACAAAACTGTGCCAGACCTGCGACTTCGAAACGCTGCCCCGCAGCCACCTGCCCAACTAAAATCCCGTGCAACTCTGAGGGCGAGAAAGTGACGGCCCCCTCTTCAAGCAGCAAATTGGCGAGTTGATCAAAATCTGGAGCTGACAGTTCAGTGGACACGATATCTCCTAGGTGTACGGCTAATTAATCGCAGCAGACTAGCGACTTGTGCTTAGTCTAAACCAGCACCTAGGCCGCGTCAGCAGTTGCACCAAAGTTATGTATCAATCATCAAGCAATTGACCCGCATAAGGACACTGCTACTATGGGAAGAGATCCCTGATGGAAACACCCCATGACCGACCACTACTTTGACGCGTTGGAACAGAAACTCGATCTACTGATCAAACGACTAGACCAACTTGAAGAGCAGAACCGCCAGTTGCGCTCGCGCAATGACAAGCTTGAAGAGGAGCGCGCTCACCTAGTACAGAGTAACGAGACAACTCGAGCTCAGGTGGAGGCGATGATCACCCGACTCAAGACACTGGAGAGAAGCAAATGAGTGTCGCACGCACAGTAACGGTACAACTGTTAGACAAAGAGTACGCCATCAGCTGCCCAGATGGTGCTGAGGCAGAGCTACTGGCCTCAGCCGATTTACTCGACACGAAAATGCGAGAGATTCGTGATCAAGCCAAGCTCTTAGGTCTTGAGCGTATCGCTGTCATGGCCGGCCTCAATATGGCACACGAAGTGCTGAAAAAAGGCCAGACTACCGCGGTAGATACGGAAGAGCATCTGCTGCGCCTCGCCAACAAAATTGACCGGGCCTTAGCGAAGACTGATACAAATTAATCGAAACAGGGGTTGAAAAGCGGAACGGATCAGGATGTATAATGGGGCCAACCCTGGGGTGTTCGACAGTTGTTCAAGTCCCTCGAGCCGATAATCTTTCTACCGGACGTAGGCTAGGGGCGTTGTGAGCATGTCCGTATACGGAAAGCCTAATTCGCCCCTACTTACCTCCACTCTGAACCTTCGGGTTCAGGGCCAAGAACACCACCGGCACCCTGGGGCCTCTCACTGAGCTAACACGTATGACTCTATCCAATCAAGAGCGATCTGCGCTACGCCTTAGCATGCGGCAGAGACGCCGTGCTCTATCGACGCTCGAGCAACGAACAGCAGCAAAACGGCTGGCCGAGCAAGTACGCGCAATGCAAGCTTTCGCTAGAGCCAAGCGAGTTGCTGTTTACCTCGCCAGTGATGGCGAGATCGACCTCACTCCGTTGATTGATCTCTGCTGGTCACTAGGAAAATCGGTCTACCTACCGGTGCTCCACCCCGTACGTCACAATCGTCTCTGGTTCACCCCCTACAAACGCGAGACTCGTCTCACCCCAAACCGCTACAAGATCCTAGAGCCCGCCCTCAAACGACCGGGCGCTCCCGCGTGGGCGATGGACCTGGTATTAATGCCACTCGTTGCATTCGATGCTGAGGGTAATCGCATGGGGATGGGTGGTGGCTACTACGACCGTACGTTCGCCTTTACGCTGCGCAGACTTGGACTTAAAGGGCCAAAGCTAGTGGGTATGGCACACGATTTTCAGAGGGTAGAGAAGCTGCACCTTGCAGCTTGGGATGTCCCGCTCAAGGGTGTGGTAACAGACCAAAAACGCTATCGCGTTTAGCTGTTAAAGATCATTTGGAGCGATGCAGCGATCTGCAGATCACTCTGAGCAACACCTGTCATAACCACACCGACCACAAGTGCAATCAGCATAACTAATATCAGGTCTGGGCTTCTCTTCATTGATACGGGTTCCCGAGTTAGCGAGGGCTCTCCTTTGCCCTCTTCTTGTCAGTGTAGACCTCTAGTTTCATAAAAAGTTCATACCAACAGTAAGTTTTTAACAAGTTTTCAAACATTTACCCAATAAACCCATTTTTACTGGCAAATAGAGGGGTAAATGCGAAAAATTCATCAGAAAAACGGATACAGCGCTATACCCGCCGTTAGCACTATCGGCAGCGAAAACATCGCAACTAACGTCTGGCCGCTCAGAATCGCGGCCATCAAGGGCGCGTCTCCTCCGAGTTGACGGGCCAAAATGTAGGCCGCAGATGCTGAGGGAACAGCAGCGAAGACAAGAAGAATTTGTGCCGCATCTAGGGGCAGGCGCATAAAAGATGCTGCTAACAGGGCCAAAGCGGGCATTATCGCTAGACGGAAAGCGAGTGCACTGACCAATGGATAGCCCGTGGTGCGCAGCAGATTCAATTTCAGTGCGGCTCCTACGGCTAAGAGCCCAAGCGGAAGGGCGATCTGCGCCAAAAGCTGAAGCACTTCAACCGCAAGCGACGGCAAGTTCACCCCAGTAAGATTTAGCGCCAAACCAAGCAGACACGCAAGAATCAGCGGGTTTTGCGCGATGTTGAGCAATACGCGCTGTGGCGAGGGGCGGTTGTCCTGGTAGAGCGCAAATACCAATACGCAAAGAACATTCAAAAGCGGAATCATAACCGAGGCGATTATAGCCGCGTAAACAACACCCTTGTCTGGCAGAAGACCCGCTGAAACAGCGAGGGCAATGTAGGTGTTAAATCTAATACCGCCCTGAAAAACCGAGGTAAAGACGGAACCACGAAAAACGACTAGCCGCTGCAATAGCAGCAACAGAGCTGCAGCGAGCGTTAGCAGCAAAACTATAGCCCAGACTAAATCCAACGCGATCTGCCCCTCAAAGCGAGCCTCAGCAAGACGCGTTAAAAGCAGCGCAGGAAAGCAGATAAAGTAGATAAACTTCTCTGCGGCGGGCCAAAAACTATCGCCCGGAAAGCCTGAGCGTCTAAGCAGGTAGCCGCCCAACATAAGTGCAAAAACAGGTCCAAGCGACGCAATAATGTTCAACCCTATGCCCTCCTTGGGGACAAAGTGCTAGATTAGAGGCTACATAATAACAGAGCAGAAGAGACGCTTAACATGACAGCTTTAGTCGTTACATTTATGGCAGACGATAAGCCAGGCCTCGTCAGCCTCCTCTCAAAAACCGTATCTGCACATCAGGGGAACTGGCTGGACTCTAGCCTTTCGCGCCTTGGCGGCAAGTTCACTGGCATTCTTGTAGTGCAAGTCGCTGAAGAGCAGGCAGATGCTCTTGCTCAAGCCCTCACCGCATTGAAAGGCGAAGGCATTAACCTCATATGTGAGCAGAGCCAAACGCAAGAGCTATCTACAGACCACACTGAGATAGTTCTGGACCTTGTAGGTCACGACAAACCCGGCATTGTACGCGATATCTCCAGCGTTCTGGCGCAACACAACGCCAACGTCATCAAGCTCTCCAGCGAGCTTGTACCAGGCTCTATGTCGAGCGAACTGCTATTCAAAGCGCAAGGGCGTGTGACCGTTCCAGCGAGCATGGATGTTAATCAACTCCAGGATGCGCTCGAAGCGATTGCGAGCGATCTACTGGTCGACATTAGCTTTACCTAGCTCCAGATATCACGCAAGCGCGCACCAGACTCGAAATGGTGATGCACTTGTGCTTGCAGCAGCTCAGCAGTTGCCAGTGCGTCTATATGCGCACTGTGCAGCTGGTAACGCGGCAAAGAGTAGCGCTCGCGGCTATCGGCCAACCTAACTGACTCCTTACGACCGCGCAAAAGCTGCTTGAAACGCGTACCGAAAGCTTGGCGATGGTAGCGATCCTCAATCTCCATGGTATCTATCATCGGGAACATCAACTGCTCCCCTGTTAGCCGCTCGACTGCGTTGAAGAGAAAGTCACGTTCTATGTATCTAAAGTGGACTACAGCGATTCGCCCGTTGAGCGCCTCCAACAGAGGCCCAAGCACCTCGCTGAGGTCAGGCGCTGACTGAAGCTGACTGTGGGTGATTCTATGTATTGCTACGGAGTCATGTGTTAGCTGTCTCTTAGGCTGAACAAACCACTCCTGTGTTTGGCGCAGATAGATGCGGTGCAGGTCAAAGGGTACGAGACCGATACTGATGATCTCATGCTCATCCGGATTCAGCCCTGTTGTTTCAAAATCCATCGCAACAAAAGGCACCTCCTCAAGCGGGGTATCGGGATCGAGTTTTTGCGATTCATAGAAGGCGCGAATCTTAGGGTCACTGACCTCCCGAGCCTTGCGCGCAGTGAACTCTGGCCAATTTATCTTAGTAGTCACGCTAAGCTCCGCTCAATTCCGTCCCGAGGGGTAGCGAAACTTCAGGAAGCGCTGTGCATTACTGATCACATTGAACGCCTCTTTGAGGTTACGGCGCTCAAAGCTGGAGAGCTTATCAGGTTCGATCGTGTTGACCGGCTCTTCACCCGCTTCAATATCTTCCACCTGATGGCGAATACGTACCATCATCAGATACTCCATTGCGTCTTTAAGATCGGTTGAACGACCGTCCGGTAGAATACCCGCTTTGGTTACATCTGAAATTCGATCAAACGAGTTTCGGCAAGTTGAACCGCTAGCCAAAGCATGAACCCGAATGAGGTCAACCAACGGAGCGGTCCCTCTGCGTTTAAGGTTTATCGTACCGCGATGTTCGCCATCCTGCTCCATCACAAACCCCTTAAAAAAGCCCAGGGGTGGTGTTCTTAAAAGAGCGTTGCGCGCCATGCTTGAGAGAAATTTAGGTGACTTCTGGGTCCGATCTACAATAAATGTATTGAGCTCTTCGGCCCAACTTGTTTCACCATGAACACCCTCGAGGTCAAAAAAGATCGAACAGTTGAGCAACGCTTGCGGATCAGGATTATCTATCCAATCAGCGAAACACTCTCGCCACTGTGCATAGGTTTTGCGCCACTTAGGGTTTGTTGCCATAATTTGTCCGCTACAGAGCTTGTAACCGCAGGCAGCCAAACCTTCACAGACCTCTTTAGAGAGCGCTTCAAAATAGTCTGCATGAAGCTTAGGCTGATACTCATTGGCCAAAATCAACGCGTTATCTTGGTCAGTTACCAGCAGTTGCTCGTCTCGAGCCATGGAGCCCAGTGCTAAAAAGCAGTAAGCGACTGGCGGTTTACCAAGGCGCATTTCAGCGAGTTCTAGCAGGCGTTGCTTAAAGCTAATACCGATGGTGGCCATAGCACTACCAATCATCTCTGAGTTGGCATCGTCCTGAACCATCCGCACAAAACAGGATTCTACCTCTTTCGAGAGCTGTACTAGCTCTTCTAAGGTCTGCGCCCGATGAATCTCACTGACAATATGTAAGCTGTTCTTGGACTCATAACGCACCAGGTCGGAGATAGCAACAACCCCAAATGGACGCTGATTCTGCAGTACGGGTAGATGGTGCAGATTGAGCCTCAGCATCGTTAGCATCGCCTCGAATAGGTAAGTATCGGCACTAACCGTTACGGGAGAGGCGGTCATCACCTCCGAAATCGGTCGGTCGATATCATAACCAGCCGCAACAACTCGACTGCGTAGATCTCGGTCGGTGACTATGCCAGCCAGATGCGGTATCGCGAACCCGGTGTCTTCGATGGGGGTCACCTCTTCAACGATCAGAAGCGAGGAGACACCCTCCGCTGCCATCTTGGTTGCTGCGCTACGAATACTCTCGTCACGCGAAACCATCACGGGTTGGCGCGAGAGAATATCGCTCAGGCGTGCGCCAGAGAGCGGATTACTCTGCTTCTGCTCGGTAACGACACGGTTGAGCTGCTCGCGATTATCGACCTCCACAAACAGAGCAAACGTCTCGAAGCGCTCTGACAGGTCAGTGAAGATATCCTCTGGAATGAAGTAGATCAGCGAGTCCTCTATCGCACGCGAAGGGAGGCGAATCTTGTTGGACATTAGCAACCCTAACTGTCCAAACACATCGCCTTCGCTCAGACGGTTATAGAGCTCACCATTGCGACGGTAGATCTCGACGGATCCTGTGCGAACAACGCAGAGTTCACGTATCTCATCACCGAAACGAAAGATATCAGTTCCCGCTCGGTAATAACTGATCTCAATATTAGTCGCTAAACGCTGCAACTCCTGCGCTGGGAGCTGATCAAAGGGCTGAAAGCGCCCAAGAAACTCCGCAATTTCGAAATGCTCTGCTTCCATGGGCGCCCTTAAGAGTCAAAAGGGAAGAGGTAGGGTTTAGAAGTCCACTACCACATCAGATTCGGCGACTGTACAGCATGACAGAACGTAGCCCTCCGCTACATCCTCATCAGTGATACCACCATTATGCTCCATTGTAGTCTGCCCCTCTTTTATCATCACCTTGCAGGTACCACAAATACCCATACCGCAGGCTTTGGGGATATGAAGTCCAAGCTGAGAGGCAGCCGAATGAAGCGTTTCACCCGGAGCGATCTGAATACTCTTACCCGAGGCGTCGAATGAAATGGCGAGTAGATCTTCACGCGAGATTGCCTCAGCCTCTTCAACCGCAACTTCGGCATCCAATACCGCCTGCTCCTCAACGCGCTCCGGCGTCGCTCCAAAGGACTCCTCATGGTAGCGGGACATATCAAAGCCCTGCCCCTCGAGAAGCTTACGCACGGCGTTCATGTAAGGTGTTGGACCACAACAGAAAACTTCGCGCTCCAAGAAGTCGGGCGCAATCATCTCCAACTTCGTCAGGTCTAGAAAGCCGCGGTAACCATGCCACGCCTGACCAGACGTCTGACGTTCACAAATCAGGTGCAGCTGGAAGTTAGAGACTCGCGAGGACATGTTGTCGAGCTCACGATGGAAAATAATATCCGATGGAGTGCGAGCACTGTGCACAAACACTACATCGGTATCCATGTTGGTATCATAGGCCCAACGA
>JABXHP010000304.1 GCA_013373575.1 Oceanospirillaceae bacterium
AGCCGAAGAGGTGCTGCAGGAGCTAGCGCTAGAGTATCCCCTGCCCAAGCTTATTATTGAGCATCGTGGCTTGTCCAAGTTGAAGTCTACTTACACTGACAAGCTACCCACCATGATCGATCCGGGTACAAAACGACTACATACCTCTTACCACCAAGCAGTAACGGCAACGGGGCGACTCTCGTCGACTGATCCAAACCTACAGAATATACCGGTCCGTACGCCAGAAGGACGCCGTATTCGCGATGCCTTCATTGCGCCAGTGGGGTATAAGCTCGTCGCTGCCGACTACTCGCAGATTGAACTGCGTATTATGGCGCATCTATCTGGCGACGCAGGTTTGGTAAACGCTTTCGCAGCGGGTGAGGATATTCACCGCGCCACTGCGGCCGAGGTGTTTAAGGTGACACCGCTGGAGGTGAGTGATGATCAGCGACGCAGCGCCAAAGCGATTAACTTTGGCCTGATCTACGGCATGTCGGCCTTTGGATTGGCAAAGCAGTTGGGTACAGGTCGCAAAGAGGCACAAACCTACATCGACCACTACTTTGAAACTTACCCTGGAGTGCGGGCTTACATGGATCGCACCCGCGAACAAGCGCGTGCGACAGGTTACGTAGAGACTATTTTTGGTCGTCGTCTCTACCTGCCAGAGATCAACGCGCGTAACCCTATGTCGCGTCAGGCGGCAGAGCGTACGGCGATTAACGCCCCAATGCAGGGTACTGCGGCGGATATTATTAAACGCGCGATGCTGGCAGTGGATGCATGGTTGTTGGAGTCCAAGTTTGACGCGCGGATGATCATGCAGGTGCACGATGAACTTGTTTTCGAAGTGGCAGAGGCTGAAGTAGATGCCTTCAGTAGCAAGATTCATGAGCTGATGGAGAGCGCAGCTGAGCTAAGCGTGCCATTGCTTGTAGAGGTTGGTGTCGGCGAGAATTGGGAACAGGCACACTAAATTGCATGCGACTCAATCCTTCGGCCGTGGCTTTCGGGCAGGCTTCTGGAGTGGCTTGCCATTCTCGCTTGTGCTTGGCCCCTTCGGGCTGCTCTTTGGTGTAATTGCTACCGAGGCAGGTCTTGATCTGGCCCAAGTTATGGGCTTCTCAGTGCTTGTTATCGCTGGGGCAGCGCAGATAACTGCTATCAGTCTAATGAACGAGCACGCGCCTGTTTTGGTGGTGTTGGCAACTTCTTTGGCTGTAAATCTGCGTATGGGGATCTACTCGGCTGCTTTGGTACTGCACTTTGGTGGTCTGCCGCTTTGGAAGCGTGCAGTGGCAGCCTATTGGCTATTCGACCAGCCATTCGCGCTAACGTCCGTGGATGTCACTAAAAATCCACAACGTTCACGTGACGAGCGTTTTGGCTTCTATCTCGGTGTTGGTGTGCCGCTTTCAATCCTCTGGTATATCGTCACCTATCTGGGAGCAACTTTGGGTGACCTTATCCCCGGAGATATTGGTATAGATTTCGCTATCCCGGCTACATTTCTCGCGCTTATCGCACCGCTGCTTAGATCTTTGCCACACTTGGCGGCGGCACTGACCTCGGTTGTGGGTACGCTCGCCTTTAGTGGTTTGCCGTTCAATTCGGGCCTGCTTGTTGCCGCTTTCCTGGCGTTGTTCGTTGGTGCAGAGCTGGAGAAGCGTCTACCGAAAAAGTCACCGCAGGCCGCTAAAGATGTTTGAATCAGCCTACGTCTGGAGCATCATTCTGCTGCTGGGGCTGGGAACCTGGCTGGTCCGCTTCTCATTCCTGGGCCTTATCGGTGACCGAGAGCTTCCAAGTTACGTCAAGCGCATGCTGAACTATACCGCTGTTGCCGTGCTGCCCGGTATCTCTGCGCCGATGGTTATTAACAGCGGCAGCGGGTCCGTAGAGCCCCTGCGCCTAATCGCCGCTGCAGCAATTTTAATCATCGGCGTTTGGACGCAAAGCATGATGAAGTCAATTGGTGCAGGCTTGTTGATCTACTTCGGAATCAACGCATTTATTTGAGCCGAAGAGTTAATCCTCCAACTCATCCTCTTCTGGCAGCATCCAAGTGGTGATGCGATTCTGAAGAAGATCGACTCCCTGGCCTTTCAAGGCTGAGAATACCTGCAGAGTGACTTTGTGCCCTAAGCGCTCGCGCAGCTGTTTCTTGAGCTTGAGTAAGGTGCTTTGAGCTGGACCGCGTTTGATCTTATCGGCTTTAGTAAGCAGAACATGCAGAGGAACACCCGTCGCCTCACACCACTGCACCATCATCTCGTCGAACTCTTTCATTGGGTGACGGATGTCCATCACTAGCACGACACCTTGCAGGCACTGACGTTTCTGCAGGTATTCATCAAGGTGCTGCTGCCAGTGCTCTTTCATAGCAATAGGCACCTTAGCGTAGCCGTATCCTGGCAGGTCAACGATGCGCAGACCTTCGATATTTAATGAGAAGAAGTTGATTAGCTGAGTACGGCCAGGTGTCTTGGAGGTCCGAGCCAATCGAGTTTGTTGCGTAAGTGCGTTTATCGCACTTGATTTGCCTGCATTTGATCGTCCAGCAAACGCCACCTCAGCGCCAACATCCTCAGGACACTGGTTAAGTTTGGCAGCACTGACCTGAAATTTGGCCGTATTAAAGTGAATTTTCGGTGTTTCTTCAGTCATTAGATGCTCGACTTTGGGCGCTTATTCCCCGTAAATCGGTTTTCGAAGCGCCTTATAAGGTTTATAATGCCGCCAATTTTACCGCCCTAGCGAAAGAACCACCACTAAAGTTCGGCGAAAACAGGGCGTGGCAGGCAAATAGCCGCTGCACGAATCGAATTGCAAACAAGTTAATTGGAAGCTTAAGCTATGAAAAATCTTGTTATTGGTACACTGCTCAGCCTCGGTCTCATCTCTGGCGCACAGGCAGCTGGCGATGCTACCGCAGGTCAGTCGAAAACCGCTGTGTGTGCAGGCTGTCATGGCGCAGATGGCAACTCGATGGTGCCAAACTTTCCAAAGCTTGCGGGTCAGGGAGAGAAATACCTGCTCAAGCAGCTCAACGATATCAAATCGGGTAATCGTGTGATCGTTGAGATGACCGGTCTACTTGATAACCTCAATGACCAGGATCTGCAGGATATCGCTGCATACTACGCCGGTAAGAAGATTCAAGGCGGTCAGGCAGATGCTGAGCTGGCTGCTGTAGGGGAAGAGATCTACCGCGCTGGTGACGAGTCTAAAGGTCTTGCGGCTTGTACTGCGTGTCACGGGCCTACTGGTGCGGGACTCGAGTCTGCTGCGTTCCCTGCACTGGCTGGCCAACACGCTGCATACATCGAAAGTTCTCTGGTTAAATTCTCGAAGAGCGAGCGTGCAAACGATCCTAACCAGATGATGCGCGGCGTAGCTGCGAAGATGAGCGAAGCTGATATGAAAGCCGTTGCTCAGTACATCCAAGGCCTCTACAACTAATTTAGGCCTTTTCAACAAAAAGCAGCTCCGGCTGCTTTTTTTGTCGCTGGAGTTGATCGGCCGATGCGAAATCCGCGATTTCAGCTAAGATTCAGCGGCGATAGGTTTACTGGCTATATTAGAAAAGTTTCACCGGAGAGAGAGATGCTAAAAGGAATATCCACGTGGGTCATGGCCCTAGTCGTTGGTTTAAGCGCGCTGTCGGCGCAGGCTGAAGATTGGGTGGCCGGAACTCACTACCGTGTAATATCGAGTCCAATGCCAACTGCTGATGCGAACAAGGTTGAAGTGGTAGAGGCCTTCGGTTACTGGTGTCCGCACTGTAACGCGTTTGAGCCGATGCTGGCGCCTTGGGCGAAAGAGCTCCCTGCAGATGTGAGCTTTGAGAACATGCCTGTTGTATTTAGCCGTAGTCATGAGTTGCTAGCCCGCGCCTACTACGTGGCTGAGTTGCTGGGTATCAAAGAGCAGGTGCATCATGCTATCTACGACGCGGTGCATCTGCAGCGAGTACGATTCCGTGATGCCGAGCAGGTAGCGGATCTCTTCGCGAACTACGGCGCCGATCGAGACAAAGTTCTGAAAGAGATGAATGGCTTCTCGGTAGGGATGAAACTCAAGATGGGTAGTTCGCGCGTCAAAGGCTATGAAGTGCAGGGCGTGCCCTCAATGATCGTTAACGGCAAGTACATTGTCAGCGCCTCCGAAGCAGGTAGCAATGCCAATATGTTGAAGGTTGTAGAGCACCTAATAGAGAAAGAGCGCGCGGCTAAGTAAAGTGCGTTAACCTACTCAGGCAACCGCCCCTGATGGGGCGGTTGTTTTTTGTGGCAGGCGAAGCTGGCATAATGCCCCACTTACTGATCAGACAGGGTAATTGATACCGTGCAAACCCTTTTGAGGTTGCTGCGCATCTACTGGGTTATCGCGCGCTACCGTTTGGATACCTTCCTAGAACACTCCGCTCTGCCGCTCTATCTGCGTCTGCTGATAAAGCTGTTGCCTTGGCGTCTGTTCTTCTCTGCCCGCACTAGCTCAGCTGAGCGTCTGCGTCTTGCGCTAATCGCACTGGGTCCGGTTTTCATTAAGTTTGGTCAGACTCTCTCAACGCGACGTGATTTGCTGCCCGATGACCTAGCTATTGAGCTCGCCAAACTGCAGGATCGCGTTCCGCCGTTTAGTGGGCAGAAAGCGCGTCAGATTATTGAACGTCAGCTGCAGCAACCTGTGGAGGAGCTATTTGCCGAGTTCGATCCAACACCGCTGGCATCAGCCTCGGTTGCTCAGGTTCACCCAGCGCGATTGAAGGATGGCTCAGCCGTTGTAGTAAAAGTGATTCGTCCCGGTATCGAGCGTGTAATCCGCCAGGATGTGGACCTGCTCTACACACTCGCCCATATGGTACAGCGTCTCTGGTCCGAGGGGCGCAGGCTGCGGCTTGTAGAGGTTGTTTCTGAGTACGAGCAGACCATTATCGACGAGCTTGATCTGCGTAAAGAGGCAGCTAATGGCTCTCTGTTGCGGCGTAACTTTGAAGGTTCGACCATCCTTCATGTGCCGGAGATCTTCTGGGACTACACGCGTCAGAACGTGCTGGTAATGGAGCGTATCTCAGGTATTCCTGTTGCCGATATCGAGGCGCTGAAAGCTCAGGGTACGGATATGGAGAAGCTGGCTGAGCGTGGAGTAGAGATCTTCTTCACGCAGGTTTTCCGCGACTCCTTCTTTCATGCAGACATGCACCCAGGTAACATTTTTGTTTCGCGCGAGAATCCTCACGACCCGCAATACATTGCGGTGGATTTCGGTATTGTGGGTTCACTTAACGCTGAAGATCAAAGCTACCTTGCTCGCAATATTTTGGCCTTCTTTAAGCGTGACTATCGACAGGTTGCCCAGCTCCATATCGATTCTGGTTGGGTACCACCGAACACCAATGTGCAGGCATTTGAAACCGCCATCCGCTCAGTCTGTGAGCCTATCTTTGAAAAGCCGTTGAAAGATATCTCTTTTGGTATGGTGCTTTTGGGCTTATTCCAGACGGCTCGGCGCTTCAATATGGAGGTACAGCCGCAGTTGATCCTGCTGCAGAAAACGCTATTGAATATTGAGGGACTTGGACGCCAGCTCTACCCGGAGCTCGATTTGTGGAAGACAGGAAAGCCCTTCCTCGAGAACTGGATGAAGGAGCGCATGGGGGCCAAGGCGGTGTTGCGATCGTTGAAGCAACAGGCACCTGATTGGATCGAAAAGCTTCCTCAGCTACCGCAGTTGATTTACGACAACCTGCAGCTGAATCGCGGTGCACAGCAGTCACATCTAGAGAACTGGCAGGTACTGCAGCAGCAGTGGGATGAGCGTAGAAGAGCAACTCGTAGAGCACTGCTAATCGCACTTGCTTTGGCAGGGGGCGCGGCATTGATGACACCGCAGGTGGCTGATAGTGTGGCGAGCGTACCTTGGTACGCTTGGGTTCCGCTTGCTGGAGCAATCTTAGTGGCTTGGCGAGCATAGGGGCGAGAGATAGATGAGTAAAGAGTGGTTAGATGGAATAAAGTGGGATGATCGTGGTCTGGTTCCTGCAATTGCACAGGATGCCGAGACCAACGAGATTCTCATGGTGGCTTGGATGAACGCTGAGTCGCTAGAGTTGAGTATGCGAGAAGGGCGCGCTATCTATTGGTCGCGTTCACGTCAGAAACTCTGGCGCAAAGGTGAGGAGTCGGGCAATGTGCAGTTGCTGCGCGAAATGCGACTCGACTGCGATGCCGATGTGATACTGCTTAAAGTTGAGCAGATCGGCTCAGTCGCCTGTCATACCGGGCGTCGTAGCTGTTTCTATCGCAAGTTAGACGATAACAGCCTGACCTGGGAAACGGTCGAGCAGGTATTGAAAGACCCCAATGAAATGTATGCGAAGTAGGGACAAAAGGTGAATAACGTTATTGATCAACTCGCTGTTATGCTTGAAGAGCGCAAAGGGGCGGCCGCAGATTCAAGCTACGTCGCAAGTCTCTACTCAAAGGGATTGAACAAGATTCTCGAAAAAGTGGGCGAAGAGGCAACGGAAGCGATAATTGCAGCCAAGGACGCGCAGCGGAGCGGCAATACTGACGACCTCGTCTACGAAACCGCTGACCTTTGGTTCCACTCAATGGTCGCATTAGCTCACCTCGGCGTATCACCAAACCAGGTGGTTGACGAACTAGGGCGCCGTTTTGGACTCTCTGGACTTGAAGAGAAGGCTAATCGTCCGAATAAATAGTGGTCTTTAGCGCTTATTAGAATTATCTTAGCGAACAACAACAAAAGTTATTAGGAGATACACAATGGGTTTTGGCGGAATCAGCATCTGGCAGCTGGTAATTGTATTGGGCATCATCATTCTGCTGTTCGGTACCAAGAAACTGCGTAACCTCGGTGGTGATGTCGGCTCGGCCGTTAAAGGTTTCAAGAAAGCCATGAGCGACGACAGCGCTGACCAAGAGCAGAAGAAAATCACTGAAGAGAAAGGCGATGCAGACTTCAAAAAGGATGATGTAGCGGCTAAATCTTCAGAGAAGACTGACTCTAAATAATCACCTATGTTCGATATCGGTTTTGCTGAACTAATGGTGGTCGGCATCATGGGCCTGGTTGTACTGGGCCCAGAGAAGCTACCTACTGCAGCACGCACAGTTGGGCTCTGGGTCGGTCGTATTCGACGCTCATTAGGTTCAATCCAACGTGAGATTTCTGCTGAGTTGAAAGTTGAAGAGCTCAAGCGCACCGCATCTGTAAGCAAAGAGCAGCTAGACGAAGAGCTAAAAGAGATGAGTCAGCCGTTTGCTAGACCTTTCGGTGAGGATTCCCCAGCTCAAAAGTCAGCGATGGATGCGCCTAAGTCTGAGTTCGACCCTGCAGCCTTTACCTCCGATCCATCTGTTAAAGAGGCCTACGCCGCTAGAGCAGATGCAACCGGGGGGATCGGGGGCGAAGCATCGACGCAAGAGCAATCATCCGCTGCAGATGTGGCGAGTAATACCGAGTCGAGCGAGTCTAAGCGAGACGTATGAGTACAACCAAGACTGCAGACAAGGAACAGCCTCTCGTAGCGCACCTCATTGAGTTGCGTCAGCGCGTTATGCGCATGCTGCTTGTTGTGCTGGTAATTTTCCTCGGCCTGTTTTACTTCGCCAACGATATCTATACCTACCTTTCGGCGCCGCTTACTGCTTTGCTCCCTGAGGGTACGAGCATGATCGCCACCGATGTGACATCGCCATTCTTCGCGCCGTTCAAGTTAGTACTGGTGTTGGCTATATTTATCGGGATTCCTTTCATTTTGCACCAGCTTTGGGGCTTTATAGCGCCGGGTCTGTATGAAAATGAGAAGCATTTTGCGGTGCCGCTGCTACTATCGTCTATAGTGCTTTTCTACTCGGGTATTGCTTTCGCTTACTTCGTTGTCTTTCCGCTCGTATTTGGATTCTTCACTAGTGTTGGTCCCGAGAACGTGGCGGTAATGACCGATATCAGCAGTTACCTCAACTTCGTACTGAAGTTATTCTTTGCTTTTGGTGTGGTGTTTGAGATACCAATCGCTACTTTGCTGCTTATCTGGTCGGGCGCGACGACTCCTGACAGTCTCACGAGCAAAAGAGCTTATGTAATCGTTGGCTGTTTCGTTGTCGGCATGTTGCTAACACCGCCGGATATCATCTCTCAATCTCTGTTAGCAGTCCCTATGTGGTTGCTCTTCGAGCTTGGTGTGATCATGGGGCGGATCTTCACTCGTGGTCGTAAAGATGAGCTAGATGATGAGTTTGAAGCTGCTGAAGCTGAGGAGATGGCGAATCGCAGTGGGAACTCTGCTGACAAGAGTTAAAAGCTAAGTCGAATGCCTGAAGGGCCAGCCTCTTTTAGTTAAGAGTCTGGCCCTTTTCTATTTCTGGCGTTATTGCATCCTGTTTGACTCCTCTATCTTTAACTTCTATTAGCTAGTGGCTCTCTTCTACTACAGAGGAAATGATCGGTATCTATTTGCCTGTCGAAACTGGCGATGCCTGAGTGTGTGTTGAGGCCGAAGGCGAAGCCAAAGTAGATATTGCGACTCCAGTAATCAGTATTAGAAACTAGAGTGATCAAGTGTGAGTCATTTTTGTTCTGCAGATAGTAGAGTGCAAAAAGCTCGTAGGTGGAGGGGAGCTCCCAATTATCGCCTAGGGCTGCGCAGCTGGTTTTCGACTCATCCCAGGTAAGCTGGTCGGTTGTAGTCTGTTCAAACTCTAAGCGGTCTAGATCCACAAGCAGGATTGGAGATCCTACTATTGCGGCTCCTGTAAGGGTGAGGGCTGCGACTGCGCTAAGGAATGGTTTGTAGCTGCTCATGACTTTCCCGATCTCCTAGATACAAGCGCCTACATAAAGGTTCCTGTATAAGAGCTCCAGTATAACTAGTGCAACAGTCGCTAAACATGCCAGACTGATTGAATAGCGAAATCTTAAACTTTTTATAATACTTTTGTTGACACCTAGTCTGAAGCGTGTAGAATTCGCGCTCTCGATTCAGGGGTTAACCCACTAAATAGTCGAG
>JABXHP010000185.1 GCA_013373575.1 Oceanospirillaceae bacterium
TGCATCGGCAGCCGCTTGGAACACCGCCGCAAAGCTTGCGCTGTCAGTATCAGGTGTCGTGCTATCTGCCTGCGCGTCCTGCGTCGTCAGCGTCACTGTCGCTGCAACGGCTGTGCTAGATGTGATCGTTGGAAGATCGTCCACGACCCAAACTTCAAATCCATCTGCAATTTTCGATGCGAAAAGGCTAGCATTTCCAGAATCTGCGGCTTGAACAAATTCGTCCAAACCTATGCTAATTAGGTTTTCACCGCCCGCATTTGCGTGATCTAACGGCCCAGTTAACTCGAATGATAATTGATCGTTATTTGTATCTAACTCGATGTTAAATACTTCTGTAGCTCCGTAACCGAATGACATCGTGAAGGTACCATCGGTATGGTCTGTGGTGCTTCTCCAGACTACGTTATTTCCACCACTGGTTAGCCCTAAGTTTGATGCAGCGGTTGCAGCATTCGTATCATCTACAAAGGAGTAATTTAGTGAGTTCGAAGACGGGGCCACAAATATTGGAGCCAAATCTCTCGTTTGAATCAGCGATTCTTTTGACGTATCCGTTCCATTTTGTAGGTCGTCCTCATCGACAGGAACAAGGATGGCAAACCCATCATTATCCCAAGCGCCTTCTGCATCGCCAGATGCGATGGTGAGGTAATCAGAACCTTGATAGCCGCTATCCTGTATATAGCGGAGATTTGTTAAATATGTGTTCAAGACAGTTAGATCAATATTCGAGCTACCTGTGTAGGTAATCGTTACTGAGTTTGAGCCGACTCCGCTGATTACTAAATTTGTGTTAGGCGTCACTGAATTGAAATCAAGCGTGCCGTGATCAACTGTCAGCGTAACCGACCTCAAATTGTTGTCTGCATCTGCAACAGAGATCACAGAAGTAGTGTTACCATCAAACGCTAGTGGAACAGCAGGATCAAGAAGTGTAACGGAAGGCGGATAGCTGTTAACTGGGGGTTCATTTGAACCATTTAACGTTATTACAAGATCAGCTGAAGACGTTCGACCTTTAGAATCCGTAATCGTGTAGGTAAACGTATCTGTTTTCGATTGTGTTACTAGTAGCGCTTGGATAGCTGTCGCAGCTGCCTCATGACCAGCATCAGAAGATGTGTAATGACGGTATGAGTAACTACCATCTGTATTAATCGTTAGGAAGCCCCATTCACCAGCGATTGAAGTTGGCGCTGTAACACCAGAATTAGTTGAAGCGTTAGTATTAGCTATGTTAGTTACTGTGAATGAGTCACCGTTATCAACATCGCTATCTACAGCTTCCCCAGCGGTACCTGAATAATCGGCATCGACGCCTTTATCAAGCAACACGTTGCCTTGCGCTGCCAACCCGCTGTCCTCGGCCAAGCTAGACTGGTTGTCGTAAGCAACCGGATCATCATTTGAGCCATTAATGGTGATTGTGATGCTGTTTACGACGATACCAACCTGATTTGAATATGAAGAATCATCGTAATTCGTTACTGAATAGTAAAATGTATCAGTTAGCGTTTCCCCAAGTTGAAGTGCATTTACTGTTGGATCTGAATCATCTAGCGAGTATGAGAATGATCCATTAGCGTTTAAGGTCAAAGCGCCATAATTAGAAGTGATTGTGAGACTATTACTTCCTGTTGCCGCAAACTCATTCCCTGACAAAAATGCTGTGCCTTGAGAAGTAAGATTCAACCTTGGATTCTGGGTATTACCTATTGTTACAGTCCCTGTCTGAGGTGTGTCCCCTCGATCGGGTGAAACAGAGGCTGAGAGATTGGTATAGCCTTCTTCTTCTACCGAGGCGGACTCTGAGGTTGCAGTGGGATCTAACGATCCGGTTCCGTATACAGTGATTGTAAGATCAGCTTTGCTCTTAGCACCATTCAGATCAGTAACTGTATATGTAAAGGTATCTGTATCCACAGCACCCGCAGCGAAAAGCCGCGTTGTATCACCAGTACGATAGTTGGGTATATCTGAGTCTGGCGTGTAGGTATAACTGCCGTTAATATTGAGCGTCAGAGTGCCGTATGTACCGGCATAAGAAACGCTCTGAGGATTGTAGTAAAAGTTAGTATCAACAGTTCGCAACGTACCATTCAACGTGCCCAATGTTGTGATGTCGAAATTTTCTGTAACCGAAACCGATAAACTTGTTATGTAGGTTCCGGTTCCATCTAAAGTTAAATCAACTATTTTGGCGCCTGCTGGCCAACCAGTACCGGTCACCTCTGTACCTCGATAGAATGTACCTGCTGTATATGTGGTAGCAGGCAATGTCACTACAACGGTAGCTTCGGTATTAGAGGAGGACGCTGAAAGCTCATCACTGGGTGCATCCAAAGAACCGTAATTAGACGCGAATACAAAGGTTTGACCGTTTGCTGATAGATCAAGTGAAGTTGATGAACCGATAGCTACAGTTTGGTTATATGCACCATAAACTAGGTTTGAAACCGCGCCACCGCCCTGAGCGCTAGTCCTAAGCGAAATGTTAAATTCTTCAAGACCGTCTCCATCTGTATCGCCGATGGGGGTTACCGAATCTATTTCAACCAGATCAAGATCTGCTTGATCAGATGAATCACCATCATAAATCGAGTAAATAACTCCACCTATTTTTACCCCAATAGGTTTCCCTCCACCGATATTATTTCCGAGACCATCCCCAAGAACTAATTCTTCAAATATTATCGACGAAGAAGGGCCAACGTACGCCATACTTGGCGTTCCGTTATCGTCGACAGTGAGCGTGTAAGTAACATCGGTCGCGCCGAGATCCACTGACAATTGATCATTTGCATCAACATCAGTGTCGTTTGTTAACACGTTGCCTTCAGCATCAAATCCAGTTACTGCAGGGTTCGTCGTTGTCTCCTTGGCTATATCCGAATCATGATAAGCAACCGGCGCATCGTTTGACCCTTTGATTCTAATGGTGAGTGTTGTCGTATCAGTACCACCACGGCCATCAGATACTGTGTAAGTAAAGACATCTGAAAGTGCTGTATCTGTCGACAGCAATGCATCTACTTCAGCATTTGTGTTATCCACTACATAGTTATAAGAACCATCATTCTGGATGGTTAATGTACCGTATTTACCCTCAACCACCCCATCATTGAGGATATCAACTGTTGACGAATCTTTGGTAGAGTTAGAGCTAATGGCTGTGATGACGAGATCATCACCATCCGAATCAGTATCCGCAACATCACCACCTGCAGTTACTAGCACGTTACCAACAGCATCTACCGAATCCGTCAAATTATTGTTGGCGGTGAGTGTATTTAGAGTCGCATAGTAATCAGTGCGGGTAGGGTCGTTGTCATCACTCCCCAATTCCAGAGCAGGACCGCCGTCTGTGCCCGCAGCAAGCGTCAAGTCAGACTCGTCAGAATTGGCAACTGGATCGGTATTCTGATCTATTAGAGCATTCAACGCGGTATCGACCCGATCTGAAGATGAACCAACGCTAGCAACAGTAATACCGGAACCACTGTTAGTTAAATCACCATCCTTAGCATTATTTATGGAAGTGTATGACACACCTGTTTTCGTAATCTGATCGTTAAACCAAGTCTGATCGACGACTAGAATAAATCCTCTGTTATCTGTTACGTCACTGTCTGCGTCTTGGTTACCATCGGCCTGAGCTGTCGCTATGCTGTTAAAATCGGAATCTATCCAAAAATAGAAGCCTCGAACGATACCGCCCGATTTAATTGGCCGACTAACCCAACCATATAGCGTCTCACTACCAATATTGATACCTATCGCCGAGACATCGTTACCACTAAAATAGCTACTGTCGTAGTTATTATCGTCAATCGTTATTTTTTCACCAGCAGAGGTATTAACTAGCTCTTGAGTATTAAAGTAATGTAGGTTTTGCTCCTTATCAGCCCAGCGCTCTGTCGTATCTATACCCGAAGATACTTCACCGTCATCAATTATTGCGTCTGAGTTATCGTCGTTCCAAACGATATTATTATTGATGTCGTAAACCATTTCATAGGCATTTACGAAATTAAATTGCGCCCATTCGACTGCAATATTTTCACCGCCAATGATCAATTCACCAGCGTCATCATCTGATTCTGCGCTTTCTGTCGAAGATGTGTCAGTGATCCCCTGCACCCGGTCCGCAAACAGCTGACCTTCGTCACCAGCCGTATCCGCACCAGCATTCACAGCCGAGTCAATCGCGTGACCGAGCTCTTCAACTAATACCTTCGCTGCGACATCATCACCAAAGTTAGCGAGGTAGGATTCGTTTAGGTAGATAACTGCGGTGCCGTCTGGGCCTGCAGCGCTGAACGCACCAAGGTGGCCTTGCATGGATTCGTTATCAAGAAGTTGAACTTCGATATCGAACTGTTCGCTTAAGATTGACTGGCGAACCGCTTCCATTGACTGCAGCCACTCCGCGTCGATGTCGGTTTTGCCGCCGTTGAATATCTCAAAAAGTTCCTCTGCGGAAGCGTTGGTTAGGAACTCTTTCACCTGAGCTTGGGCGATTTCAGCTGCCGGCTGCGCCTCTTCGTAGGCTACCGCCAGGGTAAAAACGCCCGTATCGATATGTTCAACAATATCGATATCGCCCGTAAACTCACCAAGCGCTTCAGCGGTGGTTTCAACGGCTGCACCATCAAACATTAGGCGCTGTTCCAGCTGCATCAGCTGAGGGGTAGTTGCGCTGCTAATCTGGTCAGACTTCTTAGACATTTTTAACTCCTAGGCGGTGTATCTGCGCCAAAAATTCTTTAGTTACCCTGGGGCGGAACGAGGTTAATTTGGCCGCTCATGCCGGGTTTTAATTCGGGGCTCGGATCGGTGACTCGAGCGAATACTTTGATCGACTGGCTCATCGCATCTACTTTGGCTGCCGTGTATAGCAGTTCGGCGTTGTAAAGCTTTTCAGTATCTTCGACACCAATCTCAAATCTGAGACCGGGTGTTAACCAGCTAATCCACCGCGAAGGTGCGATGAACTCGATCTGTAGTGAGCTGTCGTCAAGAATTTCGAAAAGTGGCGTGCCAACTTGAACAAACTCCTGCTCGTTAACGAGTCGATCGCCAATGGAGCCACTGAAGGGCGCTCTGATCTCGCAACGATCTATCTGAGCTTTCAGGTAGTCGATATCTGCCTGGGCTTTGGAGACCTCAAGCTGACTGTTTTGTAATTCAACATCGCCGATAGCGTTTAACTCTGCCATTCGGCGGTTGCCTTTAAGCGTATTTTGAGCAGCTGCTCGCTGGGCGTTTGCCTTTTTCAACTGAGCCTGCTGCAGGTTGCAGTCAAATGCGGCCAGCAGATCTCCCTTCTCAACTGCTTGCCCCTCGCGAAGATTTAGCTGACTAATACGCCCAGCCATCTCGGCAGATAAAACAGCCTGACGCTCTGCAGTTAGCTGAGCGCGGATAGCGGTTGCATCAAGCATAAACTCATCGGCAGCTACAGCAGTTTGAACTGCGATAGCTACACCAAGAGCAATCAGTTTATTTGGGAACCGCATAATCACGCGCCCTCTTTAGTTTCCTCAGGCAGAGCAACGGTTTCAGCCGTAAATCCACCCTGCATCCAAGCGCCCACCTGCTCGGTTAGATCGCCCAGTGTAATTTCGTCGATGCTGCCGATGGCTGGCTCCATTCCCATGCTAGCCTGCAACTGACCCGTCGCCTCCTGGAACTTGGACATCGCTTGGTAGCGGCGCAGTTCAGATAGGATGGTGGTTACGTTGGCAGAAATTTTGGTCTGCTCGCTCGCCATGTTGCCGGCAAAACGGCCGCGCACGATCTCTTCTAGCTGTTTATCCACGTTGAAAATCTGATCGGCACGCTGAAACTGGCGCATTGCGTCGTTGTAGTTGTGAATCGAGAGGTGAACCTGCGTAAGCACGCTCATCTGCAGTGCCATGCGGCGGGCATTGGCAAGCGCTTCATTTTTATCCGCTGCTTCCATGCGGCTGTTAGCAGAGAGCAGGTTGAAGAGGTTATACGAAACGCTTACACCTGCTGCACGCCAGTTATCGTTAACGAGGTAACGGTCCGTATCGTAGTAGGTGCCGTAATCGAAGCTGATGCCAGGAAGCAGTTTGAGAATCGCTTTGCGCGTGTCTTCAACCGCGATACGAGCGTTGAAGAACTGTTCGCGCAGGTCCGCATTCTGAATCAAGGCGCGTGCTTCCATCTCTTCAACAGAGGCATTAATGGTTGCAAGCTCTGCTTTGGGCTCTACCAGTTCAAACTTTGTACCTGGAAGCATACCCATAAGCTGTGACAGCTCAATGCGTGCGCTCGCCAGCTCACGCTGCACACTCTCCATCAGACGCAAATTTTCGAGAAGATTACGCTGGTAACGTAACGACTCGTCTGGAGAGCTCACTCGCTCTGAAGCTAGCTGCTCAGACTGTGCCAATGCGCGCTCAGCATCTTTGATTGTGTCTGCTACTCGAGTGCTCAGCGACTCTGCTGCCACTGCACGCCAGTAGGCTTTACGCACGTTCTGCACCAGGGTATGCATTGCGCGACGACGCTTTTCATTGGCAATCAGGAGCTTGTCAGCATTTTGTTTCGCGGTGTAGTAGCTGGCACCGAAGTCGAGAATATTCCAGCTCAGCTGGAGATCCCAGGTTCCGTGTTCAGGGTCCACGGAAACATCCGGCATCCCTGTCTTATCAACAGCACCGGGTGTCGCAAAAGGCGCCGTATAACGATGGCTGAAACTATCGCGCCAGTCGTAGCCGGCGTTTGCCAGAAGCTTAGGCAACATATCGTATTTTCCAGCCTCTAGCTCACCGGACTTAAGCGACTGTTCCAACATCTTCACTCGCTGATCCAAGTTGTATTTCAACGCACGAGCGATCGCCTCTTCAATAGTAAGGACACCAACGACCGGCTCCGCCAGTTCAACTGACGCCGCGCGATCAGCCGAATTGATATCGCGCATCTCCTGCATTGATAGCTGTTGAGGAGATACAGAACAACCCGCCAGCGCAATGCTAGCCGCGATCATGGTGAGACGTAGATGTTTCATCGATTGTGTTTCCCTGTAGTGTGGAGACTATTCTTTTGGACCGCAAAGCGGACGTAGTACCGGATTGGAGAGAAAGATATCAGAACCTGTCGCTGAATCCTTGCAAAACCTTGCAGAAAAATAAGTTTTTGGGAGTCTTTAAAGAAAAAATCGCTGACGAAGAAAAAATTGTCGCAAATAACGTCTATCCAGCGAAAATCAGAGCCGATTTAGGCAACATTTAAACCGCTTCGATGCCATACTAAGTTAGAAAGATTATCAGAGATTGAAGAACACAGATGCTCACTCGATCCCTTCGATTAACCCTCATTACTGTTCTAGTTCTTGTGCTATCTAGCCTCACTAGTGCATCGTTGCTCCCGTCAAGCAACATTCATACTGAGTGGCGAGAAATAAATCTTTCGAGCGAGCCCACTGAGTCAGAGTGGCAGACCGGCAACTTTGCCAACCTAGGTTTTACAAACTCTAAATTAGAAATGAGAACGGTCATTCAGCCTGATGCTTCTGGAGCTGACTACATCGAAATAACTCCTATCTATTTAGATAAGCTTGAGATCAGATTTGACGGGGTTAGCAATGAGATCTCCTCAACTAGGTATTCTTTGGGGGATCGCGAAGACTCTATTGAAACATCCAGCGTAATAAGGGCACCCAGCCGCGCATATGTGTCGATCCCTCACGGGACACAAGAGATCGAATTTACGGCAAGCTCCACCAGCAATTTGCGCCTAAGAGTTAATTATGTAAGCTCTGAAGATCTACCCAGACTTACGCAGAGCTCTGCCTTTAGTGCCAGTCTGCTAGTTACA
>JABXHP010000101.1 GCA_013373575.1 Oceanospirillaceae bacterium
GAAAAGAGGGAGCCGAAGCTCCCTCATCTGCTCATTTCAACTCTTACTCGATTCGAAGCGCCAAGTAGATAGGGCTACCTGAGCGCACAATCCGCAGTGCTACAGGACGATCATTTGGCAGATCACCAACCAGATCGCGCAACTGGGACACCGAACTGATCGATTTGCCATCCACTGTGGTGATGATATCACCAACATTGACCCCGGCCTGAGCGGCTGGACCATTGCTGATACCTTCTACTAGAACGCCCGAACTTACCTCAAAGCGCTCACGCTCATCGTCCGTAAGGTCACGGACATTGAGTCCAAGGCTCGTGCTCTTTTGTGGCTCCTGTGGATTAACCGTCTGAGACAGCTCTTCCTGCGATGGCAACAAACCGATCTCTACATCCAGCGTAATTGTCTTACCATCTCGGTAGATATCCACGGCAGCACTCTTACCCGGAGCTACACGACCCACCTGTGACGGCAGCTCAGACGAGAGGCCGATCTCACGACCGTTGAAACCGATTATCACGTCGCCCTCTTGGATCCCTGCAGCCAACGCAGGACTGTCGGGTAATACCTGCGCAACAAGCGCACCGGCTGGCTTATCTAGACCAAAGGACTCAGCCAGATCGCGCGTGACCTCTTGAATGATTACGCCAAGCCAACCACGCTTCACATAGCCCTGTTCACGCAACTGATCAGACACTTCCATCGCAACATCGATAGGGATGGCAAAGGAGAGGCCCATAAAGCCCCCTGAACGCGTATAAATCTGTGAGTTAATGCCGATCACCTCACCATCAAGGTTAAATAGAGGACCGCCTGAGTTACCGGGATTGATCGCCACGTCAGTCTGAATAAACGGCACATACGAATCCCCCGCCAGGGAGCGCTCTTTGGCGCTGACGATGCCGGCGGTCACACTGTGGTCAAAGCCGAAGGGACTGCCAATAGCCAACACCCACTCACCGACCTCTAGTGCCTCCGAACTACCCATTTTCAGCGTGGGGAGATTGTCGGCGTCGATCTTAAGCAGCGCGACATCAGAGCGCTGGTCCGAGCCGATAACTTCAGCTTCAAGTTCACGCCGATCGTTAAGACGAACCATCACTTTATCCGCACCATCGACAACATGGTGGTTGGTCAGTACGTATCCATCGTCCGAAATAATAAAACCTGAACCTAGAGACTGAGGGTTCGCCCGCGGGGCTCCACCAGGGCCTTGAAACCCACGGAAAAAGTCACGGAATATTTCAGGAATCTCTTCACCGTTGGGGCCGCGCATGGAGCCCTCACCGCCCTGATTTGGGTCGGGTTCATTGATGGTACTGATATTGACCACGGCGGGAGAGAGGGTTTTAACCAAGCCGGTAAAGTCGGGCAGCTCGGCAGCCCAAGATTGGACGCTAAACACCACGCTCAGGACCAGCACTAAGGATCTGATCGTTTTCATACTATTTACCTCTGATAACTAGGACTGAGTACGTAGAAGACGAGGGATGAAATCTCCCAGAGCCACTCTACGGACACTTACGACGCGGGTTAAAATAAACCCTAGTGTGAGTCCTAGAATAGCGCCAAGGATCTGAAAAATTTCTGAAAAACCGAGGAAATTTAAAAACAGAGTGAAAAATATCAGGCCCGCTAAGGGGGTAAGGTAGACCAACACAGAAGCGCGCAGAAGCACACCCTCCTCGAGACCAACCGTTACAGTTTGGCCAGGTGTAAGAATCAGGTTAAGGGGGTTTTCAACCAGAACTTCAACACGTTTGGAGGGCAGCCAATCAATCAACTTCTTTTGGCCGCATCCAGCCTGTGCACTACAGGCGGCACAAGCGCTTTTGCGATTAACTTCAATCCAGACGCCAGCCTCATCGAGCCGGGTAATCAGTGCAGACTCTTCGATCATTTCGCCGAAGCGTTGCTCCACTCTACAGAGCTAATCACACGGTCTGCATCATCGAGAGTAAGCGCACCCACCAGCGATACGAAACTCTGATCAACCACGCGACCCAAGGCTGTTACCCCCTGATCCGAGTAACTACCCGCAGCCGGCGAGCTCTCTGTTAGGGGCTGAACACTGAGGGTTAGAAGGTTACCCTCTTTACTGTAGAGACGCGTAACGCCTTGCTCCGTCAATTGAACACCCGCACTAATGTAACCCTGAGGTAACCAAGACGGTTGCCAGTCCGCATTAAGTGCTGTCAAAGTCTGTTTGTAGCTCAAGATTGAGCTGCGCATATCTTCAGAGAGGCGAATCACCTCAATGACAGGTGCTGATTCAGCTTTAGCCTGACCTGATAGCGAGGTCTGCATCAGATCTGTATTATTACTGGTGCGAGCAATAACGCCAGCCTGTGGTGTGCCAAGTAGACTCGCATCGGGGGAAGAGAAGTGTTGAAAACCCAACATAACCGCAAGTGTTACCGACGCGGCTACAGCCATACTTGCTGCACCCTGCATCCAGCTTGAGCGCTGCGCTGTTACCGCGTTATCGCTATGAGACGCAGTGGAATCTGTTTCCATGGCACCTATAGCAGACATCACACCAGCGCTGATATCTATCTTGGACTCAATCTTCTGCCCTCTAATCAGTGACTGCGCAAGGTGGTAGCGACGCCATGTGTCAGACAACTCACCGTCTCCATCGACGGCTTTTAATGTACGACGCAACTCTAGCTCACTGGCTTCGCCGTCCATCATGGCTGATAAGCTTTCAAACTTGCCTGACATATATAATCCTCGATTTCCGTCTCAACTTGAGAGCAGAGGCTTCAACTCTTTATCTATTGCATCGCGGGCTCTGAATATGCGTGATCTCACAGTCCCTATGGGGCAACCCATCACCTCAGAGATATCCTCGTAGCTCATACCTTCAAGCTCTCGCAACGTCAGTGCGACTCGCAGCTCCTCGGGTAGAGCTTCCAGTGCCGAGGCCATGACACCGAAAAGCTCATCCCGATACAGATTATTCTCTGGGGTCTCAATGTCCCTCAGCTCCGATTCGGACTCCGCCTGGAGAACGTCGTCTATATCGATATCTGTACCGGGTGGGCGTCTATTCCGGGTTACAAGGTAGTTTTTCGCTGTATTGGTAGCGATCCGGTACAACCAGGTGTAGAACGCGCTTTCACCTCTGAAACTGTCGAGCGCCTTGTACGCTTTGATAAAGGTCTCTTGTGCAACATCCAGTGCTTCAGACTGATCCTGCACATAGCGACCTATCAAGCCGATGATCTTGTGTTGGTAACGTTTCACTAACAGATCGAAGGCACTCTTATCCCCCGCCTGTACGCGCTCAACTAAGATCTGATCCGTCACTTTTTGACTAGAATTCGACACACACTTTCCTGATTTCCGGGATATAGGCATCCGGCTTCATCAAAGTATGTGGCGTAGACAGTGCCAAATTCAAGTGGAATCAATGCGCTACACCTACTCAGAGCCCAAATATCCAATAAAGTTCCCAAACGCGAAGATTTTTTATCGTCAGCATTACTAAAGTCGCAAAAGACTCGGCATAATGGTGCACTTATTCACGATTTTCGGCCCATCAATAACTATGGCTAAACAGTTCGATGTACTTATCCTCGGCAGCGGGGCTGCGGGTCTTACTCTCGCCTTGAATCTACCCTCACATTTGCAAGTGGCGGTCCTTAGCAAAGGTCGACTCGAGCATGGCGCAACTTGGTGGGCGCAGGGTGGAATTGCAGGCGTTTTTGAGAAGAGCGATACCACGGAGAACCACGCACGCGACACCTACATCGCCGGTGCAAACTTGAGCCATCGCGACAGTGTAGATCAGACTGTGCAACACGGACCCGATAGTATCCGTTGGCTGATCGATCAGGGCGTACCCTTTACCCGTTCAGGTGACGACTACCATCTAACACGCGAGGGCGGCCACTCGCACCGTCGCATCGTGCATGCAGCCGACGCTACAGGCAGAGCTATACAATCCACACTTATGGAGCGCGCCAAAGAAGCGCAGAACATTCATCTTTTCGAGCATCATATTGGTGTCGACCTGATTACACGCCGCAAGCTCAACCTAGCCAATAATGCCTGCATCGGTGCCTATGTCTTGGATGAAACCGACAGTTCAGTTGAACCCTTTCTTGCGCGCCGGGTAGTACTAGCCACGGGTGGTGCTTCAAAAGCTTACTTGTACACTACCAACTCGGACGGTGGAGCCTCAGGTGATGGCATTGCAATGGCTTGGCGTGCGGGCTGCCGCGTCGCCAATATGGAGTTCAACCAGTTCCATCCTACCTGCCTCTACCACCCAAAAGCGAAGTCACTGCTTATTACCGAAGCGGTTCGCGGCGAAGGCGGCCTACTACTGCGCCCAGACGGCACACGCTTTATGCCCGACTTTGACGAGCGCGCCGAACTAGCACCACGCGATATCGTGGCACGCTCTATCGACTTCGAGATGAAGCGCCTCGGTAGTGAGTGCATGTACCTAGACATCTCACACAAACCTGCAGAGTTCATCCAAGAGCATTTCCCAACAATTTATAGCCGCTGCCTCGAATTCGGCATAGACATCACCCGAGAGCCTATCCCCGTTGTACCCGCTGCGCACTACACCTGCGGCGGCGTGATGACCAATACATCAGGCCAGACTGATCTAAAAGGGCTATATGCCATCGGTGAAACAGCCTTTACCGGACTCCACGGAGCCAACCGCCTCGCATCCAACTCACTGCTCGAGTGTGTCGTTTATGGAAGCGCTGCAGCTAAATCTATCGCTAGCGAACTAACCGACAGCACAATGGAAGATTTAAATGTTCCAGCTTGGGATGAATCTAAGGTCGTCGACTCAGATGAGGATGTCGTTATCTCGCATAACTGGGACGAACTGCGCCGGTTCATGTGGGACTACGTAGGTATTGTTAGGACAAACAAACGTCTGGAGCGGGCACAACATCGCGTTGATCTTCTACAGCGTGAAATTCAGGACTACTACAAAAACTACAGAGTCAGTAAGTACCTAATTGAACTGCGCAACCTCGCACTGGTGTCAGAGCTGATAATTCGCTGTGCCATGAAGCGCACAGAGAGCCGCGGCCTCCACTACACCCTAGATTACCCGGAAGCAGAACCCGATCTTTATGATACCGTGCTGGTGCCAGACACCTATCAATGGCCGATAAGCTAGCAAAATCGCCAGCGTCGCACTCGCTAGGCGGGCAACTCACTCCAGCGAGTCATCACCTGTAGTTTGCGCCAGTTCGATTTGGACATCATATCAGGCAGCAATATAAGCCACTGACTCGCAACCGGTGCTGTAGCATCAACATAGATACAGACTAGAAATGGTAAGCGCAGCAGTTTGTTTGGCATGGCGTGCTGCACCATTTTTCCTTGATCATCGATAGTAGCGAAGAGCGGCTGATCTTGGTTCCAAACAAACGCACTCACCCCGGAGTTGATAGGAAATTTGAAGAAACTGATGAAACTCAACAGTAGCCCTATTGCGAGTACCACTTGAGTAAAAACGGTGAGCGGCGTTAGCAGAAGAGAAAACACCGCCAATAGATGAATCGCAGATAAGCCGCGATACCAGAGCGTGGAGCGTTTAAGCTCGATTTTTAGAGGATTAAACACCGTCACTCCTTTTACTTTGTTTGAAATCGTACAACAGCAAAACTTTGAAGTGACTCACGTATATCGGTGCCCTAAGCCACAGAGCCGATCTCCAGTATAGCTTCATCTACTGAGTCAGTTGCAGATCCTCCGCGCAGATCTGCAATCACATGGCGTATCCAATCTAAACCTGGATCTCGATGGTAGCGTCTATGCCAAAACATACGTACCCAGCAAGGATCTATCGGCACAGGATGTTCAATTATCTTAAGACCTAAAGCAGAAGATACAGTTTCAGCAAATTTATGCGGAAGAGTAACTATCAGATCAGAATCTCTAACAATGAATGGAGCGCTGACAAAGCTCGGAACATGGAGCTCTCGGGTATGCGCAACTCCAGCGCGTCTTAGGCAGGCTTCTACATGATGATGACCCGAGTTCTTCGCTTCAATAATGAGATGATCAAATTGCGCAAGCCGCTCTATTGAATTTGGTCCATCAAGCATCGGATGTCCATCGCGCATAACGCAAACATACGACTCCTCCAAAAAACCACGCTGATAAAATCCTGCTTGTAACTGCGGGTAGTAGCCCAGAGCAAGATCAATATCACCCTCCTCCAGATCGTGCTTGAGTGCGTTTCCACCCTCTCCTACTGAGATAATCCCAACTCCCGGTGCATGTAGGCGCAAGAATGTGTAAAGAGAAGGTAGCAGCTCCACCTCCAGCATCGGCGACATAGCAATTCGGAACGTTCGCTGGCTGGACTTGGGGTCAAAAATCTCTAGGTTCCCCAGTCCAAGCTCCAGCATCGCGAGACTGCTACTGATTATCCCAGCGATCTTATCCGCGTACGCAGTGGGCGCTAGACCCTGAGCCGATCGTTCAAATAGATCGTCGTTCAGTTGTTTACGCAGCCGCGCCAAACTATTGCTGACAGCGGGTTGGGTAACACCCAGTTTCTCAGCAACAGCGCTGGTGTTCCGAATCTCATAGAGCAGCTGGAATATCACGAGTAGGTTTAAATCCACACTTCGGAGTCGCCACATGACTCACCTCTATAACTGATTGTTATATTAATTATTCAGCTGAGTGATTTCCGTTCGGTCTCAAGCTTATATAAGTTTGGGGACGGTATATACATATTTTTCGTCTCGGATCCTAACATGGATCAGTACTGACTTATTTCGTCTTTTCAGGATGCGGTAAGTGTTGAATCGCGAATGCAATTAAAGAGAACTTCTAACCCGCTGTCGGACTAGGGCAGCGTTAAAACAACAATAACGGAGTTAATCATGCGAATCAGATCAATAGCGGGATCGGTTTTGATCACACTTTCATTGCTAAGTACTGCGCCGGTATACGCCCAGAATTGCGAATACTTTTTGGGGTACATCGCAGACGAGGCAGAACGGCCATACGCAGTTAAAAAGGTTTATCGCTATACACCAGAGCGAATAACAGAGATTTTAAAACTACGTGATCAAGGCGCCGAACTGTGCAATAGCGGCAGCAAAGAACAAGGTGTCAGAGTGCTGATGGAGGCGGTCAAGCTGATCAACTTCACTCGACTGAGATAATAATCTTTTGCTTTCAAACAAGGCTCAGTGGTGCCTGAAACCACCTACCCAAAACGACAAAAAAAAACGAGGTGCATAAAATGAAGAAGAAACTGCTAGCCGCATGCATAGCCACCACCCTGATTTCTGGCGTTGCACTTGCAGATGTCGGTGTATTCAACAAGTCGGGTAAAGGTATGGGAGACCACACCTTTATCGACCAAGATGGCGAGAAAGCAGCCAACCTACGCGGCATACTACAAAACATCAAACTGCCAGATGGCTTTAAGATTGAGCTCTATGCTGTAGTCCCTGATGCACGCCACATGGCGATGGCCCCTCAGGGCACGGTACTCTTCGTAGGTACCCGAAAAGATAAGGTTTGGGTTGTATCTGACCGTGACAGAAACGGTGTCGCCGATGAGGTTAAAGACTTTGCGCCTTCACTCGAGTTCAACGTCCCTAACGGTATGACCTTTAGTAAGGATGGTTTCCTCTACATCGCAGAAACCAACCAGGTACGTGTGTTCCCTGCAGCTGAATTCTTCTATGAGGGCCCAGATGTCGTAGCAGTAGACGTCGTGCCAAAGGGTGAGTTGATCCCTGTCAGTGAAGAGAGTTACAACCATACGGCGCGTGTCGTCAAAATTGGACCCGATAACAAGCTCTACATTTCACTCGGTCAGCCATACAACGTTGCACCGCCAGAGAAGCTAGAACTCTACACAGAGACCGGTATCGGCGGCATCATCCGGATGGACCGTGACGGGTCAAACCGAGAAGTCTACACCTATGGCGTGCGTAACTCTGTCGGTCATGATTTCCATCC
>JABXHP010000338.1 GCA_013373575.1 Oceanospirillaceae bacterium
CGCATTATCTCTTCATCGATAAGGTTCAGCTTACCTGCGGCCATCGCTTTTAGCTGTACTTCGGCATTGCGGATAAAGGCGAAGTGGCGTACGAAAGCCCATGTACAGTCTGCACCCGCTGTAAGTAGGCCGTGATTACGCAGCACCAACGTATGGTTCGATTCACCCAGCGCAGCAGCAAGGCGCGGCCCTTCAGACCCATCTAAAACAATACCCTCAAACTCGTGATAGCCAGTACGCTCGAAGAACTGACAGCCCTCTTGAGTAACTGGAATCACAGGCGAATCGACAGCACAGAGCGCCTGCGAGATGGGCTCATGGGTATGCAGAATACAGTGCAGGTCAGGGCGGGCTTTATGCAGCGTTGAGTGTATGTTGTAGCCCGCTTTGTTGACGTTCCAATCACTCTCACTGAGGGCGTTACCCTCAATGTCGATCTTAATCAGATCAGAGGCTCGAAGCTCGTCGTAACGCACGCCAAAGGGGTTAATCAGAAACTCCTCAGTGCCCGGTATGCGCAGGCTAATGTGGTTATAGACGATGAATGTCCAGCCGAAATGATCCACCATCCGATAGGTCGCAGCGAGCTGCAGGCGTGCCTGCCACTCTGTATTACTCATACCTACCGGTGCTGATGGAAGCTCTACCTGAAATCGTGGATCCGTACTCATCGTTTTACCCCTATATTCTCTGTAAGTCGTTACTTATCTTGCAACTGGTCCACATTAGCAATCAGTTTGTGTAGCGTTGCAGTAAAGCTGGCCAACTCAGCTGCATCAACACCAGCAATGACCTTAGCGTGTCTCAGTTTAACCGCATTCAGAAACTGGTCATGGAGACTCCAGCCCTCACTACTCAAGGACCAGCGTTTCTGTTTAGCGGTCGGGGTTTCAGTGCTATCAAGCAAAAAACCCGCACTGTCGAGCTTGTTTATTGCTCGACTAACAGCCGCTTTGTCGAGCGAAATCAGCGAACTAATCTCAGCTGCCTTGCACTCGGGCTGACAGCCAATAGAGGCCAACACTCGCATCTCGACTGAGCCTAACCCAAATTGCTTTAGGTACTGCCCAGAGGAGAAGGCGGTGATGCGATTAGACAACACCGTCAGCAGATGTTGAGTATAAAACTCGTAATCGAGAACCTCGCGGCCATCGCGCTGCTGTGTAATTTTCATTCGCGAGTATGAATCCTGATCAGTCGGATATGGACATTGGGCGCTCACCCATCACAGTGGTGCGGTGTAGCTCACGACGGAAACCGTCGTAATCATTGAAGGCACGATGTAAGCAGATGCGGTTGTCCCATATTGCCACCGTATCAACCTCCCAACGCAAGCGGCAGGCGAAGAACTCTTGTGTCGCGTGACCGTGCAGGAACTCCAAAAGCGGTTTTGACTCGCGACGATCCATACCTTCGATACCTACCGCGTAAACGCCGTCTACGTAGAGTGAGAGCTCACCCGACTCAGGGTGTTTGCGTACCATCGGATGGAAACTCCCTTTGAGCATCTTTTCAACATCAAGCTCTAGCTCAATGTCGGTCATATTCTTTCCGTTATTGGTCTGTTCAATCGACTCTCTCATGCCTGCGATTACGCGTTCTGCTGCCATATGAACTTTCAACGGTTTCAGCATCTCGCGCATCGCCGGAGAGAGGCTCTCATAAGCCATCACCGAGTTGTACCAGATCGTGTCGCCGCCATAAGGTGGAATGTCGACTCCATGGAGCACGCTAACTGAAGGTGGACGCTCTAAAAAAGCCGAGTCAGTGTGGTGGCCGCCACCAAAAATAATCTTGGATTTGGTTGTCGCCTCTTTCAACACCGGCTGTACGTCGGGAAAGTCCGGCAGACCAGTGGTGTATGCATCTGTGCCAAGCTCACCAAAACGCTTTGTAAATTCCAGCTGATCAGCGGGCGTTAAATCTTGCCTGCGTAGGAACAGCATTTTGTGATGCCACAACGCCTCTTTGAGCTCTTCAAAGGCCTCGTCATCCAGATCTTTTAGTTGTATATCCAGCACCTCACCGCCCATTGAGGACGCCAGAGGAAGGGTCTTTATCTTGTTACCGCTGAACGGAGTATTGCGGTATGGCTGCTCATGGTGAACTAGTTTAGTCTCTTGTGACATAAGAGTGCCCTGTTTTTGTATTAAGTTTTTACCCTAGGAGCACAAGCCTATTTTCCATTTGTTGATATGTCAACTTTTACCAGCACGACTAGACAAAGGTCTAGTCTTATAGGTCTAAGTTTTGATGCTCAGCTTTATCCACTGAAGGACCAAACCAACGAGACCTCAATGCATGAGATACTCCCCACCGCAACGAAAATGGTATCTTTCCCCTAGCATGAAACTGCAGCTCCGAAGCCCTTGCTTCAGGACCTACCCTAAAGGCCATTTCACGGTAGGCGGATCTTCTCTAACTAGATGACACTGACACAGCCAGGTGTTGAGTTTTGAAGGGAGCTGCATGATCGAAGGAGCGCCTCTAAAACGCAGAAAACCGCTCTCAGTTCAAGAGAGCGGCTTTTTATCGCGCGCTAAACTGCGCTCCTACATCAGTATATACCCAGGTTTATGAGCTCTGAGTCGGTACTTTAAGCTTGCCACGCAAGAAGAACGGCGCGACGAATCCGGCAATTGCAAAGACCCACAGCCCAATCGAGATGTTGCTCTGGAAGAGGTAGGTCCAATCACCATCAGAGAGTACCATGGCGCGGCGCAGGTTCACTTCCATATGACCACCCAACAAGATGCCGAGGATGACTGGTACAGATGGTATATCCATCTTGCGCAACAGGTATCCCAGTACCCCAAAGCCGATCATCAGTAGCAGGTCGAAGTAGCTGCCCGTCAGGGAGAAGATGCCTACAAACGATACCAGGGTTACGCCCGGCAGGAGAATAGCGGGTGGTACCTGAAGCACCTTACTAAACATTTTTACCATTGGTACGTTGAGGATCAATAGCACGACGTTGGCAATCAACAGCGATGCTATCAAGCCCCAAACGACTTCAGGACGGTCGTTAAACAGCGTCGGTCCCGGAGTGATGTTCAGAGTCATCAACAAGGCTAGTAGTACCGCTGTAGTACCCGAACCCGGAACACCCAGCGTCAACATAGGTACTAAAGCGCCACCCGCCGCTGCGTTGTTACCCGCCTCAGGCGCTGCAATACCGCGTGGATCACCTTTACCGAACTCGGAGTTATCACGAACTGAGGATTTCTCCTGCATGTAGGCGAGGAATGAACCTAGCGACGCACCTGCACCTGGCAGAAGACCTGCGATGAAGCCAATAGCCGTCGCTTTGAGCATCGTCCACTTGGTTCTCGCGATGTCAGCCCACGGGATGGTGATTCTCTCGAGCTTCACACCGATGGCCGAATCTTTACCGTGCGATTCTATGAAAACTAGCACTTCCGAGACAGCAAACAGACCCACGATAGCAACGAGGAAGTCGATACCATCAAACAGATGCATGTTGTCGCCAGTAAAGCGCGTCATACCCGTCGTAGAATCCACACCGATGGTCGCAATACCTAGACCGATACAG
>JABXHP010000371.1 GCA_013373575.1 Oceanospirillaceae bacterium
AGATCTAGTGCAGGTCCCTGCCGTGATGGAGTCTGAAGATCGTGTGAAGCAGCGTATTATTGACGCTCACCGAGTTTTAATCAGCCTGAACGACGCTAACCGCAACGAATTCAAAGATCTAATCTCAGCACTTGAGTGTAACTAGGTGTTGAACGCCTCTCGTATACGCTGAACTAGCGCGAGCGCGGCGGGATTATCACCATGGACGCAGAGCGTATCCGCATGCACGGCTAGGCGTCTCCCCGATTCAGTAATCACCACCTTATCCTGTGCCAGTAACAGAGCCTGCTCCAGTGCCTTCTCTTCGGGGTGGATAGCGTGTGCTCGGCTACGTGAAACGAGCTTACCCTCATCTGTGTAGGCGCGGTCGGCAAAGGCCTCGAATAGCAATTCAAGCCCATAAGACTCAGCTTCAATACGGTGCATCTCCTGCTCGGCGGTTGCCAGCAGCATTAGCTTTAACGGCTGATGGTAGTGCGCCACCGCGCGCATGACGCTAGCGCGAATCTCTGCGCTCGCCATCATATCGTTGTAGAGCGCCCCGTGGGGCTTCACGTAGCTCAGCGGGTGACCAGCGCACTGGGCTAAGCCATCCAGTGCGCTGATTTGAAACAGGATCTGCGCTTCGAGCTCATCTGCAGCGAGCTGCATTGAACGTCGGCCAAATCCTTGAAGATCGGGATAAGAAGGGTGAGCGCCAACTTGAACGCCAGCAGATTTGGCGAGCTCTAAGGTGCGGTGCATGGTGAGCGGGTCACCTGCGTGCCCCCCACAAGCGATGTTGGCTTGGTCGAGCAGCGGCATTAGCTGCGCGTCCATGCCCATCGTCCAAGCGCCGTAACTCTCGCCTAGGTCTGCATTTAGAAGCATCAGTTAAGCCTTGGCGAGCAGCTGCTCCAGCTTCACCTGATCTGCTGCGAAGCCACGAATACCCTCAGCCAACTTTTCAGTCGCCATAGCATCGTCGTTCATCGCCCAACGGAACTCACCCTCAGATGGGCCGTGCTTGGCATCATCGCTAGCTGCATTTGCTGGATCCAGACGGCGAGCCACCTCACCCTCAGTCGCAGCGAGCTCTTCGAGCAGAGCAGGGCCGATTGTCAGGCGGTCACAGCCTGCCAGTGAGATAATCTCACCGGTGTTGCGGAAGCTGGCGCCCATCACGACAGTGTCGTAACCGCTGGTTTTGAAGTAGTTGTAGATACGCGTAACAGACTGAACACCTGGATCCTTGTCACCACTGAAGTCAGCATCCGGCGACTGCTTTTTGTACCAATCCAGGATACGGCCGACAAATGGCGAAATTAGGTAGGCGCCGGCATCAGCACAAGCTTGTGCCTGAGCAAAGCCGAAAAGTAGCGTAAGGTTGCAACGGATACCCTCTTTCTCTAATACGCGTGCAGCCTGTATCCCCTCCCAAGTAGAGGCGATCTTGATAAGTACACGGTCTTTGCTAATGCCCTGGGCATCGTAGAGTTCAATCAGACGATAAGCTTTGTCGAGTGTTGATTTGGTATCAAATGAGAAACGAGCATCCACCTCAGTGGAAATGTACCCCGGGACGATTTTAGTGATCTCTGCACCAATAAGCACCGCCAGGTAGTCGGTCATATTCGCTAGCATCTCGGCGTCTGAACCACCCTGCGTCTGCGCCCAAGCGCGTGCCTGATCCAGCAGTGCAGCATACTTTGGATCCTGGCTCGCTTTCAGCAACAGCGACGGGTTTGTGGTGGCGTCTTGTGGCGTAAATTGACGGATCGCGTCAATATCGCCGGTATCCGCCACAACGGTTGTCATCTGCTTCAGAGCACTTAACTGGTCCATTTCTCTTCCTTCCCTTATTTGGGTCTACAAGTCTTACAAGATTAATTTTACTAACTAGGTACTACAAATTTAAGCGCTTCGCGAAAGACCTCGACGCTCGCGTCACGCTGGTGGCCATTCTCACTCAGGTGGCGGCGGAACTGTTTGCCGCCGCGCTGCCCATGAAATAGGCCCAAAAGGTGCTTTACCACACCATAGAGCGACCAGCCGTCGGTCATGCGTCGCTCTATGTGCGGAATAAACTGTTCTGCCACCTCGTAGCGGCTCGGTATCGCGTGTGCATCCCCAAACAGCGTGCTGTCCACCTGACTCAACAGTGGGTAGGGGTTTTGGTACGCCTCGCGCCCAATCATCACGCCATCAACCTGTTGTAGGTGTTTGACACACTCATCTAGCGTCTTTATGCCACCGTTTATTACGACCTCAAGCTCAGGGAAGAGCTGTTTGATCCGGTATACATAATCATAGATCAACGGCGGAATTTCACGATTCTCTTTAGGACTCAAGCCCGCCAGAATTGCCTTGCGCGCATGAATGGTAAAGCTCGTACAGCCGCTAGCTTTTACAGTTTCAACAAATGCCTGCAAAAGCTCAAAGCTATCCAGATCATCAATCCCTAGACGGTGCTTCACCGTTACCGGAATCTTTGTTGCCGCCTGCATCTCACCGAGACACTCAGCCACCAACTGTGGATGCGCCATCAAACAGGCACCAATCATATTGTTCTGCACCCGATCCGAAGGGCAGCCCACATTCAGGTTCACCTCATCGTAACCGAACTCTTCAGCCAGCTTGGCACACTGCGCTAGCTCTGCTGGATTGGATCCGCCCAGCTGCAACGCCACAGGGTGCTCCGAGCCGTGATAACTCAGAAATCTCGCCGGATCGTTGTGCAACAAAGCCCCTGTAGTCACCATCTCCGTATAGAGCAATGTATGGCGCGACATAAGACGGTGGAACACGCGACAATCGCTTGTGGTCCAATCCATCATGGGGGCTACGGAAAATCGTCTATTCACCATGTAAAGTTATCACCGATGCCTTGGAAGCGCTTCCAATAATAGAGTGTATGTTCATACTTTTATGCGGGTGTTGAGCCTTAAATAGAGCGCTACGGGTATTCTGAATTGAATATGAGCTTGGGATACAGCTTTGCACAGCGCTCAAAAATTTATCTGGGGGCGTAAGGCTACACGGAATAGGAGGTAAGTTCGAGTTTGATTGTGCAGTGAAGCCACTTGGTTCATCGATATCTGATCTACAAGCCCGACTGCGTTGCGCGATTACAGCGCGCTAGGGACGGCTCGCCATTTTCGGGGTAATATTTGTCCGGCGGGTTAGTTTGAAAGTTGTATGCCAAAAACGATTTGAATTACAGGCATTTACGTTCTAGTGTATGGCTACCAGGCAGAAGATTTAGAGAACATAATAAGTACTTGGATTGGAACACTTTATGCGAATTGAGAACTGCTCTCCAGCGATCATCCGAGGCCTGATAACCCAGTTGCAGGATGCAATTTATGTTCTGACCGATCATAAAGTGATCTACGCCAATGAGAAGATGTTAGCGCTGCTTGAGACAACTGAAGCAGAGCTTGAGGGGGAGCTGCTCCTCAGCTTTGTGGATGATGAGTCCCGTGACATTGTTGAAGAGCGTTACCGTCGGCGCGTTCGTGGCGAGTTTGTTCCTAACGAGTACAACATTGTCATGCGCACCACCTCTGGCAAGCGCAAGTATGTAAGAAACCATGTAGCAGCCTTCACAGATGAAGATGGCACTCAAGTCGTTATCGGTTCGATGAAAGACATCACCGATGTCGAGGTAGTAAAGCGTGATCTGGCCGCCTCCCAGCAGCAACAGGAGGAGATGCGGTTCATCGATGCCAATTATGACAAATTGACGGGGCTTGGGAACCGCGTAAATCTTCTCAACCAAATCAAACTTGAGATGCGATCGCGTGATGAAATCGCATTATTAAACGTCGGGTTTACCGGGATCCGCGAGATAAACGACAACGTTGGCTACAACGTAGGGGACCACCTAATTAAGTCAATGGCGCGGCGTCTGCGCACAGTTATCGACGAGTCAGAGATTGTTGCGCGAGTGACAGGCGTTCAATTTGGGATTCTCGTTAATCTTCACGTTTACGAGCGTGTTAATGAATTAATCGAGGAGATAAGCCGGCTTTTCAAGAGGTCCTTTGTCACGCAACACGGAAAGTACTATCTAAACGTCTATATTGGTATCTCCATCTATCCTAGCGATGCCACTGACGAGTTTGAGGTTCTGAGTCATGCTCACTCAGCGTTGACGCACGCGAAGTCTGAAGGACCCCTAAATTGGGCGTTTTTTGATGAAGCGCTGAACGTCAGAGCCGGAACACGTTTGCAGATGCAGGCCGATCTTCGTGACGCAATTAAAAACGAAGAGTTCGAGCTGTTCTATCAACCCAAGCTCTCCACAGTTGATCAAAAGTTCGTTGGGGCCGAGGCGCTAATTCGCTGGAACAAGCCCGGCGTAGGTTATATTGCTCCAGATTTATTCATCAAGCATGCTGAGTTATCTGACCTGATCCTGCCCATTGGCAACTGGGTAATGCGAGAGGCGTGCCAGCAGGCCAAAAATCTCCGAGAGCTTGGGTACGACGACTTCGCTATTGGTATAAACATCTCGGCCAAGCAGTTCGCTGCGGGGGATCTTTGCGAAACCCTTAAAACCACATTGAGCCTCCTTAAAGTACCCGCACGCTATATTGATTTAGAGGTGACCGAGACGGTTTATCTGGATATGAAAGAGGGCGTCTCTGACCAGATAAATGAGCTGCGCGCCTTAGGTGTCTCTCTCTCAATTGATGATTTTGGAACGGGGTACTCTTCGCTCTCTTATCTGCAGTCGCTAACTTTTGACGCGCTAAAGATAGACCAGACGTTTGTCTCTAAATTACCTGGTCAGCCAAGCGACCTAAACCTCGTTAAAGCGATCTTAAATATGTCGAAGGCACTTAGCTTAAAAGTTGTTGCGGAAGGGGTTGAAACTGAAGAGCAGCTCAGAATCCTCAAAGAGGAGGGGTGTGATATCTGTCAGGGCTACTATTTCAGCCGCCCCTTGCCTGCGAGCGATTTCCTTACTTGGCTGAAGGAGCATGACAATTGAAGCCCTCGGGCACACTAGAGAGGGAATTAAACTCATCGCCGAAAATTTATGTTCTCATCAGTTGAGATTTATCTGCTAGAATACTGTATGTAAAAACAGTATTTTGATTTGGGTTTATGATGAAACAAAATAGCCAGCGATATGCAGACTCTTTGCGTCGGTTCGCCGAGCAGTGGACTGATGCGCAGATTCGTGAAGCGATAGCGGATGAACGACGCTTGCTGGGAGACCAATCTTTGTCTGATGTGGCGCGTGATAACGGCGAACTTATCTGCGCCATCTACCAGGATGTGTTGGATGGCCGTGATGCCGGTTCAGCCGCTTGAATATAGAGTTGGATTCTGAGGTGTGTGGTGAATTATCATAGGGTCGAGTGGGCCCGCACCGGTTAGCATATAGATGAAAACGCGCGTTTTAGAAGGTTTTGAAATCAGTGATGAGGCGGTATATGCCTTTGGCGACCTTACCGCTGTAGTGACCTTTCAGCAGGGCGAGATTGCCGAAACCTATGTTGGAGCAACCTTCGGTGACTTCTCTGATGAAGCGCTTCTTAGCGTGCTAAGCACAGGTCAGACACTCAATGATGTGCAGAGCTGGTTAGCCTACATCAAACCCGATGTGGCGCTTGCAGTCGCCAGCCATTCCAGGAGCGTTGTCGAAGCGGTTGTAGAGGAGGGCGTAGAGACCTTCTCTGGCTCGGACCGCTCTGGTAAGGCCTGGATTATTGGCTTCAATGGTGAGTCCTTTGCTTTCGCTGCTCGAGATTCGGATGATGTCACGCACATAGTCGCAGTGGATGACCTGCGCATCGTTAGCGATATATGCATAACCTCAAAACGTATCTGTGCCGACGCCTTTGTGGTGAACGGGCCGTCGCATGAGATGCTTTCATGGCTCTGGTCTAAGCTGGGTACAACCACCTGTTAAATGTAGATTTGGCCTGA
>JABXHP010000076.1 GCA_013373575.1 Oceanospirillaceae bacterium
CACTTCATCATGACAACAACCTCGGGCGGTGCGGCACGCGTTTACGAGTGGTTGGAACTCTACCATCAGACTGAATGGCCAGACCTCGAAGTTTACTTCAATACAGTGACTGACCACTGGTCTACGATGACAATCTCAGGTCCTAACGCACGCAAGCTGTTGGCAGAGGTGACTGATTACGATGTGTCGAAAGAGAACCTAGGTTTCATGGATTGGAGAGAGATGAAAGTTGCAGGCGTTCCCGCTCGCGTTTTCCGTATCTCCTTCACCGGCGAGCTCTCGTTCGAGATCAACGTTCAGGCGAACTTCGGTCTGCATGTATGGGAAAAACTGTTCGAGCATGGCGCTAAGTACAACCTGACACCTTACGGTACGGAAACTATGCACATTCTGCGTGCAGAAAAAGGTTTCATCATCGCCGGCCAGGATACAGATGGTTCGGTTCACCCGTACGATCTGGGCATGGGTTGGGCTGTGTCTCAGCAGAAGCCATTCAGCTTTATCGGTAAGCGCGGTATGGCGCGTGAAGACTGTGTGCGCGAAAACCGCAAGCAGTTGGTTGGTCTTAAAACCACAGATCCTAAAGTCGTACTGCCGGAAGGCGCTCAGGGTGTATTTGATCCTAAAGCACCAATTCCGATGCCTATGGTCGGGCATATCACCTCGAGCTACTGGAGTGCCAATCTGGGCCGCAGTATTGCGATGGGTATGGTTAAAGGTGGTCTCGATCGAATGGGAGAAAAGGTTTACTACCCACTCGCTGATGGCCGCGTTGTAGAAGCTGAAATCTGTAGTCCGGTCTTCCTGGATCCTAAAGGGGAGCGTCAAAATGTCTGACACTAATAGCGTAGCAATCATGAACCAGGTGCCGGATGCAGCGGCTGGTGTACGCGCCGAGTCTCCGCTACATCATGCGGATCTGGCTACGGTTGCACAGAAAGGAAACAAGAGTGGTGGTGTCCACTTCCGTGAACTAGGACTTATGGGGCACCTCACACTCCGATGTGATCCCAAAAACGCTGAGCTGACCAGTGCAGCGGCGGGTGTTTTAGGTGTGGAGTTGCCATTTAAGCCGCTCACGAGTGTTGAGTCGGGAGATACTATCGTCCGCTGGATTGCACCAGACGAGTGGCTCATCACGGTTTCTAATGACAAGGCTTTCGACTTGGAGAGCCGTTTCCGTGCGGAGATGAACGGTCACTACTCGCTCGTAAACGGTAGTGGTGGTCTCACTATCTACAAGCTGGCGGGTGACAGGGTTGTCGATATGCTGAAAAAGTCGACTCCGGTAGATCTGCATGATTCCGAGTTCCCGGTCGGTAAAGTCGTTTCAACAGTGTTTGCTAAAGCAGGTGCGATTATTCGCCGTACGGGTGCCAACGAGTTCGAGCTTGTTGTGCGTCGCAGTTTTGCAGATTACCTCTGGCTCTGGATTCAGAGCGCCAGTGAGGAGTTCGGTCTCGTTGTAGAGGCTTGATAGCACCAAGGATGCATCTGCTTCGGTAGATGCGTCCAAATTCCGAGAGATTATCATGAAAAAGCCAGATTCCTGGATCTTTACTGCCAGTTGTCCGAGCGTGCTCGGCACCGTCGATGTGGTTACTCGCTTCATGGCGGAGAACGGTCACTACGTAGATGAGATTCACTCGTTCGATGACAACGTCTCGGGCCGTTTCTTCATCCGCGTCGAGTTCCGTCCTCAGAGTGGTGAGTGCAATGTAGAGTCGTTCGGTGAGAGCTTTGCAGCGCGTGCGGCTGAGTTTCAGATGGAGTGGGAGTTAACTCGCCCAGACCACAAGCCTCGTGTGGCGATCTTGGTCTCGAAATTTGATCACTGTCTCAATGACCTACTCTACCGCTACCGTACCGGGCAGCTCCATATCGAGGTGCCGGTAATTATCTCGAATCACCCTGATCTTGAGCATTTGGCACAGTGGCACAACATACCCTACTACCATCTGCCAATTTCTGCGGAGACTAAACCACAGCAGGAAGCTGAGATAATCAGACTGCTGGAGGATTATGAGATCGACCTAGTGGTACTAGCACGTTATATGCAGGTGCTCTCGCCTGAGTTGTGTCAGTATCTCGATGGCAAAGCGATCAATATTCACCACTCACTTCTACCGGGCTTCAAGGGTGCTCGTCCTTATCACCAAGCTTGGGAGAAGGGAGTGAAGATGGTTGGTGCTACGGCACACTACGTCAATAATGACCTCGATGAGGGGCCAATCATTACTCAGGGTATTCAGACTGTCGATCACGCGCACTACCCCGAAGATCTCGTTGCAAAAGGGCAAGATATTGAGCGTGTGACGCTGTTTAATGCAGTGCGCTACCACATCCAGAAGCGTGTATTCCTGCACGGTAAACGGACGGTTGTGTTCAGTAACTAGGGCTTGATTCAGACTCTACGTTAGCGGGCTTTGTGCCCGCTTTTTTATGGCACCGCGATCGAGATAATAGAGGTCGTTTTCTGACATATTGGCTCTACCATTAAGCGGATAATCACAGGCTGTTAGATAGTTAATAGCGTGGTTGCACGCACTGGAGTGGATATGTCCATCAGCGTCTTTGACCTTTTCAAAATCGGTATCGGCCCCTCGAGCTCACATACCGTAGGCCCCATGATTGCCGCGGCGAATTTTGTCAAAGCCATTGAACAGCAAGGCGTGATTAATGCGGTTTGCCGGGTACAGATCGATCTTTACGGATCTCTGAGTGCTACTGGTGTGGGCCACGGAACGGATAACTCGATCATCTTGGGGCTGATGGGAAATCGCCCTGACACTGTCGATCCCGAAGTCATTCTGCCAAGCGTTGAGCAGGTTAAAGAGACTAAATTGCTGCCGCTTGCAGGTACCGAGGGCATAGAGTTCGTCTGGAATCGCGATATGCGGTTACTGACCGAGAACCTTGACTACCACCCTAACGCGATGCGTCTGAGTGCTTTCGCTGGGGACGATCAGCTTCTCTATCAAAATACCTACTACTCAATCGGTGGTGGGTTTGTCATTGATGAGAGCGAGGCTACAGCCGATGCGCACTTAGTGCCTCAGGTTAAGCTGCCGTTTGAATTCAACAATGCCGTTGAGCTGCTCGAACTCTGCAAAGCGAACAATATGCGCGTTAGCGAGTTGATGATGGAGAACGAGAAAGTCTGGCGCACTGAAGATGAGATCCGGCAGGGTCTAATTGATATCTGGGCGGCGATGAAAGATTGTATCTGTAATGGTCTTCATCGGGAGGGGGTTCTGCCGGGCGGGTTGCATGTTAAACGCCGTGCGATGAGTCTGCATAAGTCCCTGATACGCGCTACGCGGCCAAATATTATCAGCTCGACTCTAAGTGCTATGGATTGGGTTAACCTCTACGCGCTTGCCGTTAATGAAGAGAATGCAGGGGGTGGTCGTATGGTGACTGCGCCCACAAATGGCGCTGCAGGTATCATTCCTGCCGTGCTGATGTATTACATGGAGTTTACCCCAAACGCCACCGAAGATAGCGTGGTTGATTTCTTGCTGGCAGCAGCTGCTATCGGTGCGCTCTGTAAGAAAAATGCGTCAATATCGGGTGCTGAAGTAGGTTGTCAGGGTGAGGTGGGTTCGGCTTGTGCAATGGCTGCAGCGGGGCTTTGTGAGGTGCTTGGCGGAACGCCAGAGAAGGTAGAGAACGCGGCCGAGATAGGCTTAGAGCACAACTTAGGTTTGACCTGTGATCCTGTAGGTGGATTGGTGCAGGTGCCGTGTATAGAGCGTAACGCGATTGCAGCGATGAAGGCGATCAACGCTACACAGATGGCACTTCGTGGTGATGGTAGTCATTTCATCTCTCTGGACAAGGTGATTCGTACGATGCGAGACACCGGTAAAGATATGATGGATAAGTACAAAGAGACATCCCGCGGCGGGTTGGCAGTCAACGCTATCGAGTGTTAGTGAACCTGCATCTGAGGCTGCTTAGGCTCTTAGGCGCCGACTGCCTTCTTGCTGGCTACCTTAGCGCGTGTCGCACTTGGCGATATGCCAAAGGAGTCCTTGTAACAGTTGCTGAAATGGCTGGTGCTAACAAAGCCGCTGGCAAGCGCTACGTTGGTGATTGACTCATTGGTCTGGGTGAGTAGACGCCGTGCGTGAGTCAGCCGTAGTTCTAGGTAGTAGCGTGACGGGCTGCTGTCTAAATGAGAGTGGAAGAGACGCTCCATCTGTCGGCGGGAGACACCACTCAATTCCGCAAGCTCTACCAGAGTGAGCGGCTCATCAATGTTCTTACGCATGAGCTCCATAATCCCACGTAGACTCTCGGGTAGGGTCGGGTCATCTCCCATCTGTAGGGGGATTGCATCGCGGCTTTCGGCGCCCTGGTCGCAGCTCAGCACTTCGCGCACTGCACGAACTAACTCGGTACCTTTGAGCTGATTAAGCAGTTTCAGCATCATCTCCAGCGCGCTGACCGGGCCCGAACAGGTTGCACGATTTGGTGAGAGCACCAATGTGTTGCGTGAGACGCTGACATTGGGGAAGGTCTCTTTCATGAAAGCATGGTTATCGGGGTGTACGGCACACTCCTGCCCATCTAACAGGCCTGCGTGCGCCAACGCCACAGAGCCGTTCCAGAGTCCCCCCAAACGTATTCCTAGTTTTTCGGAGGCGCGCAAGCAGGTGTTGAGCTTTGGATTTGAAGCCAGACTGCAGCGAAAACCGCCACAGACTATCAAAAGGTCGAGATCACCACGGTGTTGAATCTGTAAGTTTTCAATTACGCCATCGGTAGAGATATTTATCCCAAGATCACTGATGACCATGCGAGAGTCGATACCATAAGTGCTGTATTCAAACAGTGGAGTTGAGGTAACTAGGTTGGCGGTAACTAGCGCATCCAAGGCTCCAGTAAAAGCAACTAGAGAGAAGTGGGGTTGAAGGATAAAGCCAACCCGGATCGTTTTGGGAGCCTCAGTTTTGAGAGCTGCGGCTGGAGCATCAGGCGCGACCTGATCCCTATTGCGTAAGCGCTGAACCATCAAATACCCCAATTACTGCAGAACGACGTTTAGGATCTTCAAGTACTTCTAGTTTACCGCAAAAAAACCTTGTTGTGATCGGTGAGCTTTGAATCAAAAAAGGGTTCAGATGCGCAGAAGCATCGAACCCTTCTTGGAGATACTGTTAGCTGGGTTTATGCAGCTACGCTACCGTGTGGATCGATTACGTATTTCTTCGCTGCGCCGCCATCGAAGTCAGAGTAGCCCTCTGGCGCTTGATCCAGAGAGATCACCTGCACGTTCACTGCGTCAGCTACTTTGATCTTATCGAACAGAATAGCCTGCATTAATGGACGGTGGTACTTCATTACCGGACACTGGCCTGTGTGGAAAGAGTGCGACTTAGCCCAGCCCAGCCCAAAGCGCATGCTTAGAGCTCCCTGTTTGGCGGCATCGTCAACGGCACCTGGATCTTCAGTTACGTAGAGACCCGGGATACCAATCTGGCCACCCGCGCGCGTCATTTCCATTGCTGAGTTGAGAACTGTCGCTGGTGCCTCCTGCGCGTGGTTACAGCCACATGCATGTGCTTCGAAGCCTACACAGTCCACAAAGCAGTCAACTTCGCGTTCACCCAGAATTGCTTCTAGTTTATCGCCCATATCGCCTTCCTGCGTAAGGTCGATCACTTCACAACCAAAGCTCTTAGCCTGTGCAAGGCGTTCCGCGTTCATGTCACCCACGATGACACAAGCTGCGCCGAGTAGCTGTGCTGAAGCTGCAGCTGCAAGACCAACAGGACCAGCGCCAGCGATGTAAACTGTTGCGCCAGGGCCGACGCCCGCTGTTACACAGCCGTGGAAGCCTGTTGGGAAAATGTCTGACAGTAGCGTTAGATCTTTGATCTTCTCCATCGCCTGATCAGCATCTGGGAATTTCAGTAGGTTGAAGTCTGCGTATGGCACCATGACGTACTCTGTCTGGCCGCCGACCCAGCCGCCCATGTCAACGTAACCGTAAGCTGCACCGGGGCGCGCTGGGTTAACGTTTAGACAGATGCCGGTACGACCCTCTTTACAGTTGCGGCAGCGGCCACAAGCGATGTTGAACGGCACTGATACGAGGTCACCCTGTTTGATGAATTCCACATCACGACCTGCTTCCACAACAATACCGGTGATCTCGTGGCCAAGTACCAGACCCGAAGGTGCTGTCGTGCGCCCACGTACCATGTGCTGGTCAGAACCACAGATGTTGGTGGTTACCACTTTCAAGATTACACCGTGATCACATTTGCGGTTACCGATCGCCAGCTCTGGGTAGGGAATGTTCTCTACAGCGACTTCGCCCGGACCTTTGTAAACCACACCGCGGTTTCCATGATTACTGCACATAGGTAACTCCTATTATTATTGTTTCTGCAAATTCTAGGTTTGAGATGCCAATGTACGCTCCGCCGTCGTGGGAAAGGCGTCTAAAAACGCTCTCTTTAATAACTGGTTGCGACATTAAGCCGGATTAGTTGTCACTTATTGGATCACCACTGGCACTTGAAATTGATTCATAATGGTCTGTTTTGCGCAAAAAATATGCAGGTTTTTGGGCGGTTTTACAGTATATTTCGCGCAAATTGAGCAGCTAAATTTACGCTCAAAACTACAGTTGATTACATGCGTCAATCTCATCTCTGTTTGCGACAGTTTCGGTGCGATTAACGAATAACAAGTACCATAGACACGCTTGTTGCGGTTTGCTCGAGTCGGTATCAAGGGGAGGTCAGGGACGTGACAGAATCGAATATTGAGTTCAAGAGCGTATCTACAACGCAGAAGAAAGCGCGAAACATCGGTTTTCTGCTGGTCGACAACTTCACCATGATCGCTTTGGCATCGGCGGTTGAACCGCTGCGTATGGCAAACCAGCTATCCGGGCAAGAGCTCTACAACTGGTCGACTATTAGCGAAACGGGTGAGGCGGTCGCCGCAAGTGATGGTATCCGTATCACGCCCGACTACGGCATGCAGGAGACAACAGATTTTGATCTGGTATTCGTTGTTGGTGGCGTCAATATTACGCGTAGCTACACCCGTAAGCAGATTAGTTGGCTAAAGACCCTTGCCCGAAAACATGTAGATCTTGGAGGTCTCTGTACGGGCGCTTACCTGCTTGCTGATGCGGGGCTGCTTGACGGTTATGACTGCAGTACCCATTGGGAGTGTATCGCGTCGATGCAAGAGGCCTACCCTCGTGTACGCTGTACCAATCACCTTTTCGTTATTGATCGTGACCGAATCACGAGCAGTGGTGGAACGGTACCTCTCGATATGATGCTAACGATGATCAAACGCGACTTTGGCTACCAACTCACTGCCAGCATCTCTGAGATGTTTATCTGCGACAGAGTGCGCAGTGAGTCAGATCATCAACGTATCCCTCTGCGTCATGTGCTGGGTACAACTCAGCCTAAGCTGGTAGAGGTTGTCTCGCTGATGGAGGCTAATATTGAAGAGGCGATTGAGTTGGATGAGCTGGCAACCTATGTTGGTTTGTCGCGCCGCCAGTTGGAGCGGCTCTTCCAGAAATACCTTCACTGCACTCCATCGAAATACTACATGCGCCTGCGTCTTTTCCGGGCTCGGCAGTTACTCAAGCAGACCTCAATGTCGATTATTGATATCGCAGCGGCCTGCGGCTTTGTCTCTACACCGCACTTCAGCAAGTGTTACCGCGAGCATCTTGGGATTCCGCCGCGCGAAGAGCGACGTGGAGTTCGAGCCCAAGAGAATGACAATATTCTGCCACCGGTGGCGAGTGCCTCCCGTGAGTTGCTGACCGAGACGCTCTCTTTGGGAACAGTTCGTGGTAAAAGCCACTCCACGCAGTCCCTATCGGATGCCAAATTTGAACCCACCTTCGGCTCAGTCCGCTTGCAGTAGGGGTTTGGTTTAATCGCTGTTGGTCAGATTAATGACGTTTTCAGAACAATTTTATAGACGCATGGCGACTAGTATCGAACTCTGAAATAACACTAACGTAAACCAGTAGGTGAATAATGAACGCGGCTGAACTGCACAAAGATTCGATCGTCATCGACGGTCTTGTTTGCGGCAAAATGAATCTTGAACTTTTTGAAGACATGCGCCGAGGCGGTGTGACTACGGCGAGTTGTACCATGGCATTTTGGGATGACTTCAAAGGTACCGTGAATAACATTGCTGCTGTTAACCGCATCATCGGCGAAAACTCTGATTGGTTGACTAAAATTCGAACTGCCGCTGATATCCGCAAAGCGAAAGCCGAAGATAAGGTTGGTGTTCTGATGAGTTTCCAGAATGCCTATGCCTATGAAGATCAGATCAACTACGTACAGATCTTCAAAGAGCTCGGCGTTGGTATTACTCAGCTATGCTACAACACGCAAAACCTCGTAGGCACCGGCTGCTACGAGCGTGACGGTGGTCTCTCTGATTTCGGTCGTGAGATTATGTGGGAGATGAACCGCGTTGGTGTCCTGGTTGACCTGTCGCATGTCGGAGCAAAGACTTCTGAAGAGGCGATTCTTGAATCTAAAAAGCCGGTTGCCTACTCTCACTGCCTGCCAAGCGGTTTGAAAGATCACCCGCGCAATAAATCAGACGAAGAGCTGAAATTCATCGCGGATCACGGGGGCTTCGTCGGTGTGACGATGTTCGCGCCCTTCCTTAAGAACGGCATTAACTCAACGATTGAAGATTATGTTGAGGCGATTCGTTACGTCTACAATATCGTGGGTGAGGACTCTATCGGTATCGGTACTGACTTCACTCAGGGGCAGGATCAGGCCTTCTTTGAGTACCTGACTCACGATAAGGGTTATGCGCGTCGGCTAACCAACTTCGGTAAAATTATCAACCCTGAAGGTATCCGTACCCTGGGTGAGTTCCCTAACCTCACGGAAGCGCTGCTTAAAGATGGCTTCACCGAGACGCAGGTGCGTAAGATTATGGGTGAAAACTGGGTCCGTCTACTTGAGGATGTTTGGGGCGAATAAGCGCACTAAACAACTCCATTAAAAGGCATAATCAAGCGCGCCACTGGGCGCGCTTTTTTGTGGGTGCTGTGCAGTTGGGGTTGATTTAAAAGTCGCAAGCCTAAGCGTTTTCACGCCATTAAGTGTCGCATTCAGTGAAATCCGCAACTGACCTGATTCATATACTAGACCGACAATAAAACATCCCGGTTATTTTGAGAGACCTACTATGAGTTACCACGCACCTGAAATGCCAATTCAAGTTGATGACGAAACTGGCGTTTGGACGACTGACGCACTACCGATGCTGTATGTGCCGCGTCACTTCTTCGTTAATAACCATATGGGTATTGAGGAGGAGATCGGTGCAGAGCGTTATGCTGAAATTCTCTACAAAGCGGGTTACAAATCGGCCTACTACTGGTGTGAGAAAGAGGCAGAAGCGCACGGTATCTCCGGTGCCGATGTCTTTGAGCACTACATGAAACGCCTCTCACAGCGTGGCTGGGGCTTCTTTATCACTGAAGAGCTGGATCTGGAGAAGGGTACAGCACGCGTGCGCTTGGAGAACTCAGCGTTCGTTTACCAGTACGGCAAAGTTAACCGTAAAGTTGATTACATGTTTACCGGCTGGTTCGCTGGCGCGATGGATCAGATCGCTGAGAGCTTAGGCTACCCAGTTCGCACCAAGGCAGTGCAGACTCAGAGTGCTGCTGAAGAGGGTTGCGACTTCGGTATTTTCGAAGTTTCACCTGTGAACCAGTGAGTCGTGCCTAAAAAAGCGGGTTAAGAGCGCAGAGTCGCGCTCTATTTGAATCAAATGGGTAGCGTCGATTAATGGCGCACCTCGTAAACAGTTGGAGTGAACCATGTCGCAGTACGATGCACTGTTCCAGCCTTTGAATATCAATAAGCTTACAATCCGTAACCGTGTTGTAAGTACCGCTCATGCCGAGGTCTACGCGACTGATGGTGGCATGACAACTGATCGTTACGTGAAATACTACGAAGAGAAGGCCAAGGGTGGTTGTGGCCTTTGTATTTGTGGGGGCTCGAGTGTTGTGTCGATCGACAGTCCACAGAGCTGGTGGAGTTCAGTAAACCTCTCAACTGACCGTATTATCGAACATTTCCAGAATCTGGCGGATGCTGTGCACAAGCATGGCGGTAAGATCATGATTCAGATTACCCATATGGGTCGTCGCTCACGTTGGGATGGTGAAAACTGGCCCAACCTGATGTCTCCCTCAGGTATTCGTGAACCGGTGCACCGTGCGACCTGTAAAACGATTGAAGAGGAAGAGATCTGGCGTGTAATCGGCGACTTCGCTAAAGCTGCGGTGCGCGCCAAAGAGGGTGGTCTTGATGGTGTTGAGCTCTCAGCTGTTCACCAGCACATGATTGACCAGTTCTGGTCGCCACGCGTTAACAAACGTACAGACGAATGGGGCGGAACTTTCGAGGGTCGTATGAAGTTCGGTCTGGAAGTTGCGAAAGCTGTGCGAGAAGCGGTGGGTCCAGACTTTGTTGTGGGTATGCGTATTACCGGCGACGAGTTCCATCCGGACGGTCTTAACCACGAAGATATGAAGCAGATCGCAGCCTACTATGACGCAACGGGGCTGATCGACTACTTCGGTGTGGTTGGTTCAGGTTGTGATACGCACAACACGCTGGCTAACGTAATCCCAAACATGAGTTACCCGCCGGAGCCGTTCCTGCACCTTGCTGCGGGAATCAAAGAGGTGGTCTCTGTGCCGGTTATTCACGCGCAGAACATCAAAGATCCGAACCAGGCTCAGCGAGTTTTGGAAGCGGGATATGTTGATTTCGTTGGTATGACGCGCGCGCATATCGCTGATCCGCATTTCATCGCCAAGGTAAAGGCGGATCAGGTAGACCAGATTCGTCAGTGTGTCGGTGCTAACTACTGTATCGACCGTCAGTACATGGGCTTGGACGTACTCTGTATTCAGAACGCCGCTACTTCGCGTGAGTACATGGGCTTGCCTCATGTTATCGAGAAGACCTCAGGTCCAGTGCGCAATGTAGTTGTCATCGGCGGTGGTCCTGGTGGTATGGAAGCCGCTCGTGTTGCTGCTGAGCGAGGTCACAAAGTGACACTCGTAGAGCGTGCAGCCGAGCTTGGCGGCCAGATTGCTATCGCTGCGAAAGCGCCTCAGCGTGACCAGATGGCGGGGATTACGCGCTGGTTGGCAATGGAGCTTGATCGCTTAGGCGTTGATGTGCACCTCAACACCAGTGCCGACGTTGATATGATTCGTAGCTTAGAACCCGATGTCTGTATTCTGGCAACGGGCGGTCGTCCGTTCCTCGAGCAGAACCCTCATTGGGGTGCTGCTGAAGGATTAGTTGTCTCAAGCTGGGATATCCTTAATGGTGTCGTTGAGCCAGGTAAAAATGTGCTGATTTACGACACTATATGTGAGTTCTCGGGTATGTCAGCAGCCGATTACCTCAGTGCCAAAGGTTCAACTGTTGAGTTGGTTACAGACGACATCAAGCCGGGTGTAGGTATCGGTGGTACGACCTTCCCAACTTACTACCGTAGTCTCTACGAAAAAGAGGTAATCATGACCTCTGACCTGATGCTTGAGAAGGTCTACCGCGAGGGTGATAAGCTGGTGGCAGTGCTTGAGAATGAGTACACCGGACAGCAGGAAGAGCGCGTTGTTGACCAGATTGTGGTTGAGAACGGCACGCGTCCAAACGAAGAGCTCTATTACGCACTTAAAGCTGAGTCACGTAACAAAGGTCAGATCGACAACGAGACCCTGTTTGCGGCTCAACCTCAGCCAATCCTTAGTGAAGCAGGTGAGGGGATGATTCTCTGGCGTCTGGGTGATTGTGTTTCTCAGCGAAATACACACGCGGCGATCTACGATGCCCTGCGTCTGTGTAAAGATCTCTGATCTAAGTCGGGTTAAGTGGTCGGCTTCGGCCGACCGCTTAAACCTCGTGCAACCCTAGGTAAATACAAGGGGTCGTCCAATGATCCTCGATTCTTTAATTCCTGTTCTACTGGTTATCGCGCTGGTACTTGCTGCGGCAGGCATGCTCAAGCGCATTAACCTGTGGCGTGCCGGTCAGCCTGAAAAGGTCAACCTAATCGCTGGTCTTATGGCGATGCCACGTCGCTACCTGGTAGATCTGCACCATGTCGTTGAACGCGACAAGTACATCTCGAAGACTCACGTCGCAACAGCGGGTGGGTTTGTGCTATCCATGTTACTGATACTAGTCGTCTACCTGGGGGGCTTAGAGAGCCGCTTGTTGAGTTGGGCGCTACTCGGTGCGACGGCGCTAATGTTTGTCGGTGCACTGTTTGTATTTAAACGCCGGCGCAATCCACCTGCACGACTCTCCAAAGGCCCTTGGATGCGTCTGCCGAAAAGCTTGCTGATGTTCTCTAGCAGCTTCTTTATAGTCACTTTGCCCGCTGCTGGCATTCTTCCTGAAGCGTTCGGCGGTTGGTTGTTAGCCTTGGTGCTCACTGCAGGCATTGTTTGGGGTCTGGGTGAACTTGTTTTCGGCATGGCTTGGGGTGGCCCGATGAAGCACGCCTTCGCAGGAGCGCTCCATCTCGCTTTTCATCGCCGTCCTGAGCGTTTCGGAGGCGGTCGCTCAACGGGCCTGAAGGCGGTCGACCTCAAATCCGATAAGCTTGGGGTAGATAAGCCTACCGACTTTAAATGGAATCAACTGTTGGGCTTTGATGCTTGTGTGCAGTGCGGTAAGTGCGAGGCGATGTGTCCGGCGTTTGCTGCAGGTCAGCCACTCAACCCGAAAAAGCTTATTCAAGATATGGTAGTCGGCCTAGCCGGTGGTTCGGACGCGAAGTTTGCTGGCAGTCCCTACCCAGGCATAGACGTGGGTAAAGCCTCCGGCGCCCCTGATAAGTCGATTACTGAGGGTTTGGTAAGCCCTGATACGCTCTGGTCATGCACCACCTGTCGTGCCTGCGTCGAAGAGTGTCCGATGATGATTGAACACGTCGATGCTATCGTTGATATGCGGCGCTTCCTCACGCTTGAAAAAGGCCAGACTCCCAATAAGGGTGCAGAGGTTCTGGAGAACCTTATAGCAACGGATAACCCGAATGGTTTTAATCCAGGCAATCGAATGAACTGGGCTGCCGACCAGAACCTGAGTTTGATGTCGGATGTACAGCAGGCTGATGTGCTGTTCTGGGTATCTGACGGTGCGTTTGATATGCGCAGTCAGCGGATTTTACGCGCTTTTGTAAAAGTGCTGAAGGCCGCCAACGTCAACTTTGCAGTGCTCGGTGACGAGGAGAGAGACAGCGGGGATGTGGCCCGACGTCTGGGCGATGATGCAACTTTCCAGAGTTTAGCTGCGCGCAATATTGCAGTGCTGCAGAAATATAGATTCAAAACAGTCGTTACCACCGATCCACATGCATTCCACTGTTTGAAAAATGAGTACCCGGAACTCTACCCGGCCGGCTCAAAGCCCGACTACGAGGTGATGCATCACACCACGTTCATTAATGAGTTGGTTAAACGTGGGCAGTTGCAGTTGAGTTCGCACAAAGGCGGTACTGTGACCTACCATGACCCCTGCTATCTGGGACGCTATAACGGCGAATATGATTCGCCGCGTGAACTCCTCGCAACGCTTGGAATAGAGGTTGCTGAGATGGAGCGCTCGGGTTTCCGTTCACGTTGCTGTGGCGGTGGCGGTGGCGCCCCGATTACCGACATTCCTGGAGAGCGCCGTATCGCCGATATGCGTATGGCTGAGATCAGAGAAGTTGGAGCGCAGACCGTTGCAGTGGGTTGTCAGCAGTGCACCGCGATGCTTGAGGGTGTGGTTGAACCTCGTGCTGAAGTAAAAGACATTGCAGAGATGGTGGCTGATGCCTTGGTAGAGGAGGTCGCATAATGAGTGACGATATCATTCGCCGTGATCCGCGCGCTGAGTGGATAGCGCGTAACCGCCTACATCCGCTGCATGAGGCGATGAAGCAGGCAGGTGCCGCAGCCGAGGTTCGTGGGCCCTCTGGGCTGATCCGGCGCAACCCTCATGCTGTCGGTTTTATTGGCCCGAACGGAATCAAACGGATTGATCGTCTTAACGGCAATGCGCAATCCACCGCTGGGCGTCGAGCTGCTGCTAAGACGGTCGAACTGCCGCTGCATCGCGTTGAGACGCCTGATTACTACATCGCTGTAGTGCCTGATTTGGTCGGTGGTCGACTGACTGCACATGACAAAGATGTGCTTGGGCAGGCGCATCAGTTGATTGCTCAGTTGGGTGGCGCAGGTGCTGTTGTGGCCATCTGCTTCGGTGAGAGTCGTGAGGATAGTTTCGATAAAGCGGGAGTCGACCGTTTGATGCAGTTCTCAGATGCGAGCTTCGATGGGTATTCGCCGGAGGCACGTGTCACTGCACTGCAGAACGTGGAGAAGAGTCTCTCGCCCAAATTCTGGCTCTTCCCAGATAGTATTGCTGGTGGCTTTGAGATCGGCTGTCGTTTGGCTGCGCGCTTGGACGAGCGTCCGTTGACCCAGGCTTGGCAGGTCGGCTTAGAGAGCAGTATATGCCGTGGTGCTGGCGGTAGCAGTGATATCACCCGTGCTACGGAGCGAATTCTGCTGTTAGCGCAAGAGTGTGCCAATCCTATTGATGAGACACGTCATGAGGTGCTTCCACTTGAAGCAGTAGAGGTGACCGCTGTTACCGCTAGAGTGCAAGACCTGGGTCAGGTATCTGTCGATCCAAACTCCATCGCACTTGCGGAGGCTGAATTTATTCTCTCTGCCGGCAATGGTGTGCATGATTGGGATAACTTCCATCGTGCTGCGACCCTTTTGGGTGCAACAGAGGGGGGCAGTCGTGTTGTCGTCGATGATGGCCACATGCCGCGTTTTCGTCAGGTTGGCGCATCGGGTACTTGGGTTACGGCACGTGTTTATATCGCTGTAGGTATCTCTGGCGCTGTGCAGCATCTGCAGGGTATCGGTCAGTGTGACAAAGTTATTGCCGTAAACACCGACGTTAGTTGTGACATGGTGAAGCGCGCCGCGCTCAGCGTTATCGATGATAGTAATGAAGTTCTTACGGAACTGATGAAACTGGTAGCAGAGTATCGCCAGCAGGAGGTGACCGATGCAGCCTAATATAGATGCGGGCCTGCGTATAGCGGCACTGGTTTCCGTGGGCAAGCACCCAAGCTCAGGCCGCGCACGCCGCGCTGATCAGGATGCAAGAGCCGTTGAGATGGGGCTAAGGATGGCACCGCAGGGGCTAGAGGTTGTTCACGCAGGCAGCCCTGATGAAGCTGTACTGCGCGACTACGCGGGTATGGGGTTGGCAGCATTGAAGGTGATTCAGCAATCAGCTGAACTCGACGCTGTTCCAGCTCTGAGCGAGTATCTTAGCGAGGAGACGCCCGATATCATTCTGACCGGCGTACGCGCAGAAAGCGGCGAGTCATCGGGAATGATGGCCTATCTGCTCGGTGAGAAGCTAGGCTTGCCTGTTGTTAGCCGTGTTGCCGAGATCAGGTCTGTCGCTAATGGACATGCTGAAGTGCTACAGGCACTGCCGCGCGGACAGCGTCGAGCCGTGCGCGTCTGCTTGCCATTTATCGCTTCAGTAGATAGCGCTGCAGCAGCTCCAAGGCAAAGCGCTTATGGGCCCGGCATGCGTGCAAAGCTGCAGCCAGAAGAGCGTGGTATCGAGATCCCGGATGCTGTGCGGAGCCTATGGCAAGAGTCTCCCGCTCGTAAGCGACCCAAGAGGCTAAAGGTCGTGAAAGCCAAGACTGCTGCAGACCGGTTCAAAGCCGCTACCGCAAAAGCGACCGGCGACGGTGGCACAGTAATGCGGAACGAGACAGCCGCCGAAAAAGCCCAAGCGATCTTCGATCTACTTGTAGAAGAGGGTGTCTTGCGTTAGGGTGCGGCACGGTAAGACGGTCGGGGAGAGCAATAGCTCTCCTTTTTTATTACCTTTCCTTTTTATCACATCTTACGTGGCAGTCGCTCGCAAATAGCGACCGACATTTGGTGTCGCGAATGGATATGGCTATTTGGGCAGGTCGTTTTTGCGTCTCATTTAATGTGAGGCTGTCGTTTAGGGAACAATCGTCTTCCTATTTAACCGTATTATCGGTTTGGCTGAGCTGCGTGGGTACGGACTCGCGGGGAAACAGATCAGCGCACCATAATAATTCGTTCGACTGCCTAGCCTGGCGTCGTATATGAAGGAGCAACTAATGAACTCTTCTGGCAACAGAGGTAAGGGTAATTCAGGCGCCCGTGCTGGGTCTCTGAAGTACGATACCGACTACACAGCGGGTCAGGATAACGTCAATATCCTAGGACTCGATGTTCATAATCCAGTTTTTGGCACGAGTGCCTTTCTGATAATTGCATTCATTGTTGGGGCACTAATGTTTCCAGCCGATGCAAAGGAGATGTTGGTTGGCGCGCGTGGCTGGTCAATAGTTAATTTCGACTGGTTGTTTATCATCGGTTGTAACCTGTTTGTAATTTTCTGTCTTGCGCTCATAGTCCTGCCAGTTGGTAAGATCCGCCTTGGGGGGACTGACGCAAAACCTGAGTTCTCCACGCTCTCATGGTTCTCTATGCTGTTCGCAGCGGGTATGGGTATCGGTCTGATGTTCTGGTCGGTGGCTGAGCCAGTGGCTTACTACACCGCCTGGTGGGGTACACCATTGAATGTGGAGGCACGCACACCAGAGGGTGCTGAATTGGCTTTGGGCGCCACCATGTTCCACTGGGGTCTGCACCCTTGGGCGATCTACGGTGTTGTAGCACTAGCATTGGCATTTTTCTCATATAATAAGGGTCTGCCACTGACTATCCGCTCCGCTTTCTACCCGCTATTGGGTGAGCGCTGCTGGGGTCCAATCGGTAACCTCATTGATATTTTGGCTGTTTTGGCGACTATTTTTGGTCTGGCTACCTCGCTGGGTCTTGGTGCGCAGCAGGCA
>JABXHP010000187.1 GCA_013373575.1 Oceanospirillaceae bacterium
CGTACTGGACGTCAGGGCCGCGATGGCCTCGCCATCTGTCTGATTCAGCAGAACGAATGGAACCTGATGGCTAGCATTCAGCGCTACCTGAAGATTAAGTTCGAACAGCGCGTGCTTCCCGGTCTGGCAGGTCACTACAAAGGCCCCGAGCGACTTAAAAGCAACGGTAAATCTGTAGGTAAGAAACGCCCCAAGAGCAGCCGTGACGAAAAGAGCAACAAGGCTAAGCCGAAGAAACGCGCACGCGACCAGAAAGATCTCGGCAAGCGCCGGGCACCTTTACGTGCACCCTCAGGCGGCGCAAGCCTCGGTGATGGTTCTATGCCTTTCGGTAAGAAGAAGCCTGCGGCTGACTAAAGGCTTAGGTGCAGGCGCGTATTCAAACCAGCCAGCCAAAAAGCAGATGGGCTAAGAGTACTAGCGTTGTTAGCACCGTGCGCAGCACCCTGTACCCAGCAGGGTAGCTGTTCCAAGCGTACGCCCTCTCCCATAGATAGACGCCCAAAAAGCCTACTGCACTCAACGCTATCTGCAGCCCCGGATCTATCCATAAACTGAGCCATAGCAGTGCGGGCAGCAGCAGTGCAAGCGCAACACCCGAGCCTGCGCCTCTGGCCTCGCTATCTTGCAGAGCCGCACGCCAGACAACACCGCATAGAAAGGCGAGTATCAGCCAGGCGTAACTGAGGAAGCTCCAGGTAGACCATTCGAGCGCTTTAACGCCGTAGATACTGACATAAAAGGGGATGAGTCCCGCCACCCCTCCAATCCAGACGCTGGTCTGGAGGCGCTCAAACCCTTGCATCAGTGCTGCTGAGGTTTGCTCGGTGGTGTCTGCAGCCGCCAAGGCTTCCCTTCGCAACGGTTGCGGTTGGGGCAGTCGGGCAAGCAGCCGCGACAGGGTACTGGTACAGGGGTGTTAGACATTTGAATCTCCTTATAAGTTGATTCAAGTACGTCTTCTACCCATACTCAGTTCATAATGTTGGACAACAGCGCAGCAAACACCTAGCTTTACAGCACTCTAAGTAGGACCCCCTGATGCGCCTTATACTAATTTCACTTTTTGCTCTCTTCTTTAGCCTCATTTTCGTGATGTCAGGCAACTCGTATCTGCTCACACTTATCGGCGTGCAGCTGGGTCAGAAAGGTATTGAACCCTCCACTGTCGGTCTTATCATGGTGGGCTACTCTATCGGCTTTGTTGCCGGTGCATTTTGGGCGCCTAAATTGCTCAAACGCGTTGGGCACATTCGCAGTTTTGCAGCACTCGCCGCGATGGCGGCTATGGCCTCCATTGCCTACCCGCTAATTGATGCACTCTGGTTCTGGGGCATTCTGCGTGGGCTAGGTGGCTTCGCAGCCGCCGCACTCTTTGTGGCGATCGAGAGTTGGCTCAGCGCGGTCGCCACGAACGACAATCGGGCGCGTCTCTTCGCGCTCTATCAGATACTGGCTTACAGCGCTGCAGCGGGCGGGCAACTGCTCCTCGAACCAGGCATACGAACCGGAGAGAGCGTCGCCTACAGCTTTGCAGCACTATTGCTCATGGCCGCGGTTGTACCCTTATCAATCTCCCGCTTGCAGTCACCGCCCGTGGAAGAGTCAGCCAGCATGAGTCTTAAACGCCTCTGGGGAATCACTTCACTGGGACTGTTAACAGCGCTCGCATCGGGTGTACTTATAAGCAGCTTCTACTCGCTGGTGCCGCTCTACGCCACCCTCACCGGAATCGCGACCAGTGAGATCGGCTCTTTAATGTCAATCGCAGTACTCAGTGCGATGGTTCTAGCCTGGCCCATTGGCTGGCTGTGTGACCGCTATGAGCGCAGCCGGGTACTCTTTGTGGTAGGCCTTATTGCGGCCGTTTCCGCGCTGGGTGCGGCGTTTGGAGGCGAGTGGGCCTATGCCATTCGGGTTCTCTTTATGGCGCTTATCATGGCAATTATTGCCAGCATCTACTCTATCGCCGTTGCTATTACCAACGATCTGGTTGATACCCAGGATCGTATTGCTGCAAGCTCGACACTGATGCTCAGTTACGGGCTAGGTAGTATTATCGGCCCGCTTGGTGGCTCTTGGTTGATGCAGGTGCTTCAACCTAGCGCCCTATTTTACGGCTACGCCATACTGCTGCTGATGCTAGCCGGTTTCACCTTCTACCGCCGTGGCCAGGTGACACCTATTCCAGTTGCAGAGCAAGAGCACTTTATAGTGGCGGTGCCTGAGTCTCAGGTTGCGTCGGAGTTTGACCCGCGTACCGAGGATCCTGAAGATATTCCAATCGAGGAGCTTTTTCCCGACGTAGAACCCGCGACTGACGAGCTCTCTGAAGAAGAGCCCTCTACTAACGACCCCTCTACCAAAAACACAGAGGCCAACACCGATAATGCTGAATGCTCTGAAACAGAAGCGCAAAATCAAACGTCTGCTCAGCCTCATAAAGAGTAATGAACTCGAGCAGTGGCCAAGGGTCAGCAGGGAGCTATCTGCAGCGGATCTCAGCGCGCCGATAGAGGGTAACTCTAGTGCGCTTGAGCTATGCATAGAGGTTGGCCACCACAAACTTCTGCACGAGTGCCTACACAAATTTCCGCAGCTGTTCGATGCGCCACTGCCCTCCAATAGAACACTTGTGGAACTGGTTTTCGCGAGTGAAGATCCTCTGCCGCTGCTCAATGCACTGCTCAGCGCTGGTCTAGACCCCAATCAGGAGATAAACAGCGTTCCGCTTGTTGAGCTTGCGCTGGAGCAACCACCAGAGCTTGCGATGTTACTAATCAACAGACTGGCACAGCACAAGGCCTCGCTGGATAGACCGGCGCTAATGCAGCGCGCACTCGCGCGTGCAGATAGACCTTTGGTGAAATTTCTAGCCGATTCCGGTGCGAGCTTGGAACTAGAGGACGAGACTCTCTATGACGCAGAGCTGCTCGCCTTTGCAAAACGCAGTGTCGAGGACAAAAAAATCCGCGATCTCTGGGGCTAGCTGCCGCCACATACAGGGCAGTTCGGGTCTGCCTTAAGCGTCAGCGTTCGCCAATCCATGCGCAGCGCATCTACCATCAACAGCCTGCCAACCAACGGCTCACCCATCGCAGCCAGCACTTTCAACGCCTCGGCGGCCTGCACTGTGCCCACCATACCGACCAGCGGTGCGAACACGCCCGAGGTTGAACAGTTAAGATCCAGCTCGCTGCTCTCTGGATAGAGGCAGCGGTAGCAGGGGCTCGACTCGTGACGCGGATCGTAGACAGTGACTTGCCCATCAAAGCGGATCGCAGCGCCCGAGACCAGCGGCACCTTAGCCCTGAAGCAGGCTCTATTTAGCGCATGTCGCGTGGTGAAGTTATCGCTACAGTCTACAACCAGATCGACCGTTTTGAGCGCTCCGTCTAGTGCCGCTTCTGTTAGCCGCTCAACCCGCACCTCCACCTCAGTGGTCGGGTTGATCTGCTCAATCTGCTGGGCGGCTGAGTCGGCCTTCGCTTTACCGATAGTCTGGCGCGTGTGGATTATTTGGCGCTGCAGGTTACTGAGCTCAACCTCATCGTCATCCACAAGAATAAGCTTTCCTACTCCGGCGCTGGCAAGGTAGAGCGCTACGGGCGAGCCGAGCCCGCCAAGTCCGAGAATCAGCACGGTAGAGTCCAGCCAGGCCTGCTGCCCTTGCATATCAATCTCGGGGAGTAGTAAGTGGCGGCTGTACTGTAGGAGTTGTTCGTCGTTCACACCTGTCTCACTTATTCTTCGTCGATTTGCTCTTTTTCTATCTGCGCTTTTTTCTTTTTATTTGGAGTCGCTGCTGCGCTGTGCAGTGCCCGCGCACCAGCAGCCAGCGCTCACTCGCATGTTGCCACCGAAGTCACGCCGCTGTCGAATATCGCTAAAACCGCGCTGCCTTAGGAGCTCGGCTACCGCCTCTGCCTGATCGAAGCCGTGCTCTAATACCAGCCAGCCCTGGGTTGTTAGGTAATCAGGGGCTTGGACAATAATTTGGCGCAGGTCCGCCATTCCACACTCATCAGCAGTGAGTGCGGAGAGCGGCTCAAACCGCAGATCGCCGCGCTCTAAATGTGGGTCTATAGGGTCAATATAGGGAGGGTTGGAGACGATTAGATCAAACTGCCCGATGAGCGGTTCGAACCAACTCCCTTGCACGATGCGCAGATTCCTCGTTTTTAGGCGCTCGGCGTTGGCACTCGCCAGGGCAACCGCTTCAACGATGCGATCACAGGCAACCACTTCCCAGTCTGGGTGTTCCATTGCCAGTGCGAGCGCAATAGCGCCTGTGCCCGTACCCAAATCGGCGACGCGCGCAGCAGGTTTCTCGCACAGCTCCAGTGCGAATTCTACCAGCACTTCGGTATCCGCTCGGGGGATCAGGGTACTGGGGTTGACCTCAAGTTCGAAGGTCCAGAAGGCACGGCGGCCCAGTAGATGCGCTACTGGGATACCGCTGCGGCGTTTTGCCAGAAGATCATCGAACTGGTGCTGCTGAGCCTCATCCAGTTCGCGTTCGGGCCAGGTGTAAAGATAGCTTCGGGCCTGCTGAAGCACCTCACACAAGAGGTGCTCAACATCGACTTTAGCATCCTCGCCCTCTAGGGTTTGCGCGAGCTGTAACGCCTCATCAATGCGCATTAGGCCTCAGACAACGCGCTTAGCTGCTCCGTCTGGTACTCCTGCAGCAGCGAGTTGAGCACCTCATCCAAGTCACCCTGCATCACCTCGTTAAGCTTATAGAGCGTAAGGTTAATGCGGTGATCGGTAATGCGCCCTTGCGGGAAGTTGTAGGTGCGGATGCGCTCGGAGCGGTCACCCGAGCCCACGAGGCTTTTACGCGTGCTCGCCTGTGCCGCCTGCTCTTTCTCTACCTGCGCTTGCTGCAGTCGCGACGCGAGCAGTCCCATCGCTTTGGCACGGTTCTTATGCTGCGAACGCTCCTCCTGGCACTCCACCACCACACCTGTTGGGATGTGGGTGATCCGTATTGCCGAGTCAGTTTTGTTGACGTGCTGACCACCGGCGCCTGAGGCGCGGTAGGTATCAATACGTAGATCCGCTTTGTTGATCTCAATGGCGGCTGACTCATCCAGCTCAGGCATTACCGCGACGGTACAAGCGGAGGTGTGAATACGCCCCTGCGACTCGGTTTCAGGTACACGCTGAACGCGGTGAGCACCCGACTCAAACTTCAGACGTGAGTAGACGTTGTCACCGCTGACCCGCGCAATCACCTCTTTAAAACCGCCGTGCTCACCTTCGTTAGCACTGACAATCTCAACGCGCCAGCCCATCCGTTCAGCGTAGCGCGAGTACATACGGAATAGATCACCAGAAAATATAGCCGCCTCATCACCGCCGGTGCCGGCGCGGATTTCAAGAAAAACGTTTCGGTGATCGTTGGAATCCTTAGGTAGTAGCAGAATCTGCAGTTCGCCCTCTAGCCGCTCTTCCGTCTCTTTCGCGACGTCGAGCTCCTCTTTAGCCATCTCACGCAGCTCGGCATCATCCTCCTGCAGCATAAGGCTGGCAGTCTCCTGGTCCTCACGTGCCTGTTGCCACTGGCTAAACGCCTCAACAACCGGCTCAAGCTCAGAGTACTCTACCGAGTAATCACGGAATTTTTTCTGGTCGCTGATCACCTCGGCATCGCTCAATAGCGCTGCCAGCTCTTCAAAACGATCAGCTAGCGACTCAAGTCGCAGCTTTATGGACTCTTTCATAGGTCTCTTTTACCGGGCTCTTCATCTAGGGAAGAAACGCTAATCTCGCGACTGCGGATCCAGTTGAAATAGTTCTGCTGCCAACTGCTGCATATCAGCGCGGCCTTCTGCTGAGGCTTGGCGCAGCTGTACGCTGGGTTGATGCAGGAATTTATTGGTCAAGCCATGCGCGAGGCGTTTCAGCACCTCATCTGCAGGCTTGCCCTGTTCAAGCTGACGCAGTGCACGCGCCAGCTCCTCTTCGGCTATTGCAGTGTGTTTACTGCGCAGTTGGGTCAGGGTATCCACCGCATCTAGTTCGCGCAGTTGGCGCATAAACTGCCCTGCGCCCTGCTCTATTAGCTGCTCAGCCTCTTGCGCGGCGTCCTGGCGAGAGCGCTGATTCTCTTCGATGACCTCAGTGAGGTCATCAACAGTGTAGAGGTAAACATCCTCCAGCTCGCCCACCTGTGGCTCGATATCACGAGGTACAGCAATATCCACCATAAACATTGGGCTGTGACGACGCTTTTTCAGTGCCGTTTCCACGCTGCCCTTGCCTAGGATAGGTAGCTGAGACGCTGTAGAGCTAATCAATATATCAGCGTATTCGAGCTCGTCAGGGATCTGGGAGAACTCAATGGCGCGCCCTCCCACCTCGTCTGCTAGCGCTGCTGCACGCCCTAGCGTGCGGTTGGCAATGGTGATAGAGCGCACGCCGGCCTGTTTCAGGTGGCGCGCAACCAGCTCTATTGTCTCACCAGCGCCAATAAGCAGTGCGCGGCTCTCGCCCAAATCTGCAAAGATATGCTGCGCAAGACTCACAGCAGCATAAGCCACCGAGACTGGGTTCTGGCCAATGCTTGTCTCGGTACGAACCTGCTTAGCAACGCTGAAGGTGTGACGGAAAAGGCGCCCGAGTTCTGCATGCGCACGTCCGGCATCTTGGGATACCGAGTAGGCATCCTTTAACTGACCAAGGATCTGTGGCTCACCCAATACGAGAGAGTCGAGACCCGAGGCTACGCGCATCATATGCTGGGCGGCAGACTGATCCCAATGTTCGTAGGAGCACTGTTTCAGTTGTTCAACATCCACCTGATGGTAACTGGCCAGCCAGTTAAGCAACTCAGCGGACTTGGCTTCATCTAAACTGCAGTAAAGCTCGGTACGATTACAGGTGGAGAGTATGGCAACTTCGCGCAGCTTTGCTTCGTCGCAAGCACGTGCAACCGCCTGAGCAAGATGCTCAGGCGCAAAAGCGACCCGTTCGCGTATATCGACCGGTGCGGTTTTGTGGTTAATACCCAGTGCCAGCAGAGCCATTAACGACCTGTAATAGTGGAAAAATTTGGCGCATATAATACACCTTATATCGCTTGCGAATAAGACCCCTTAAAGTGATCATTAGCCTAATGGTTGGCGTACCCAGCAGGATGACATTTGTACGCTGGGAACCTATGAATAAGTTCTCCGTTTTTCTATAGTGTTTTAAAAGTTTAAGGAGTGGGCAGTTTGTTAATCGCAATGCGCACCAGTATCGCTCTATCTCTGTTGCTCCTGTATGGCTGCACCAGCACCCAGACACAGATCCAACCTGCACAAGCAGCAGAACGCCCGGCAAGTAATGTGACCTACGTTGCTGGTGAGCTCAATGAAGAGTCTCTATTGGATCTACTTACCGCGGAACTTGCAGGGCAGCAGCGTGACTTCGACACCGCCTACGATCTCTACCTGCGCCAGGCGCAACTTAATCGCTCTGATGATCTAGCAGAACGCGCCACGCGCATTGCCCAGTTTAAACGTGACCCAGACGCGGTCATCGAATCGGCAAACCTCTGGCTGGAGATTGCACCCCAGCGCGAAGAGCCGGCGCAGATAATGATCAACATCTTGCTGCACGAGTCGCGTTTTGCTGAGGCCATAGATCTATTGAAGCAGCAAGAGACCATTGGCGCTGAGCTGCTCATTATTGTTGAATCACTCCTACAAAACTTCGATAACGAGAGCGCCGCTGACTTAGCCGACCTCTTCGCTAAGCGCTTGGCCGCACAACCCGAGCAACTTGACCTCCTGCTGGTGCAGGCAAAGCTGTTGCGC
>JABXHP010000248.1 GCA_013373575.1 Oceanospirillaceae bacterium
CGGATGCGGATAACCTGCTCAACTGGCATGACGAAGATCTTACCGTCGCCAATTTTACCGGTGTTAGCCGTCTTGGTGATCGCTTCAATTACCTGATCAACCATCTGGTCATCTATCGCCACTTCAATCTTCACTTTAGGAAGAAAATCGACCACATACTCAGCACCGCGGTAGAGCTCGGTGTGACCCTTCTGTCGACCAAAACCTTTAACTTCAGTAACGGTAACACCCTGAATGCCAATATCAGATAGTGCCTCACGTACATCGTCTAGTTTGAAGGGTTTAATTACCGCAGAAACCAGTTTCATTCTTTTCTCCTTGGTGGTGAATGAGTACTAAACGCTCGTCTACTGAGAACGGCGTATCGCTCACCTTGAGTCATTTGGAAAATAATACCTTATTACCGGCATTATGGATGTTAACTCGATGTTACTCAAGTTGGTTATAACTTCCGGGTCGTTGATCCACGAACTATAAGCTCCACACTGTCGACTCTTTGCATCTGAGCGGCAGAATTATCCTCAATCAGATCAATCACCATACGTGCTAGGTGCAAGCAGGCATCGTTAATAGGCCTGCGAGTTACGGTAAGTGGCGGGCTGAACTCTTCCGTCTGTCCCTGAGAGATAGCATCATCGTGCGCTATTACCGATAGATCATCAGGTATAGCAAGGCCTAGCTCGCGCGCAGCACGATAGACTCCGATTGCCTGAAACAGACCATTTCCGCAGTAGATCGCTGTGGGGCGATCTTTACGGCTCAACGCCCTTTTCGCGACAGTGTAAGAGAAGTGTGATTGGTGATCATCAATGAGTAGTTCACAGTTGCAGTGTGTGCGCTTCTCAATTTCTGTCTTAAACCCATCGAGCCGGCTCGACGCGAAAGCTAAGTTAGTATCGCTCAGTAAAATGGCTAGCCTTTCATGGCCGAGGTCGCACAGGTAATCTGCGGCCTGTCGTGCTCCACCGAAGTTATCAATATCGTAGTAAGCGTACCCCTGATGGCGAATGTCTCGGCCGTGCACAACGAATTTTGCACCAACCTCTTCTAGCGCTTCGATGCGGTAGTCATCAACGTGTGGGGCATTAATAATAATGCAGTCGACGAAGTTGCGGGTGGCAAAACGTTTGTAGGGATCTGTCCTCTCGCCTGGGGCGATTAGGCGCACAACAAGGTCGAGGTTGTGCCGCGTTAACTCGTGTGTGAGGCGCCCGAGAAATGAGTCAGTAGAGAGATCAAGAAGTGAGTTCTTCTCCTCCTGTACTAAGAGCGCGACAATACCCGAGCGGCCAGTGATCAACTTTCGAGCGTGCAGGTTTGGGCGGTATCCCAGGCGTTTCGCAACAGCCCGAACTTTCTGTTTAGTCTTATCACTAACCTCAGGGAAGTCGTTAAGAGCTCGGGATACCGTGGCGCGCGAGAGCCCCAGTTCGTCAGCAATGTCTTGAAGAGTTGCCACGCTTAACCCTTAACCCCGCCGGCAGAGAGGCCGGACACCAAGAATCGTTGGGCAAAGAGGAACAGTAGTGTAATCGGAGCGCCGGATAGGATGGCTGCTGCAGCGAAGTCGCCCCACATATAGCGGTTATCCATTAGGTACTGGCGTGAGCCGACTGCGAGTGTGAGGTTCTCCTCGGCACGCAGCATTATGCTCGCTAGCGGGTAGTCGCCAATTGCTCCGATAAATGCAAGCACGAATATGACCGCCAGAATTGGCGTAGCCAGTGGTAAGAATATCCACTTAAAGGTTTGAAAATGGCTCGCGCCATCAATTGCCGCTGCCTTATCGAGTGCAGGATCGATTGAGTCGAAATAGCCTTTGATCGTCCAAATATGCATAGCCACCCCGCTGAGGTAGACCAGAATGAGTGACCAATGGCTATCAATACCGAGAATCGGTAACACATCACCGAGAGAGTCAAACAGTGCGTAGAGGGCAACTATTGCCAGTGCTGCAGGGAACATCTGTACCACTAGCATGGTGTCAAGCAACGCTGTTTTTCCACGGAAACGCAGGCGCGAGAATGCATACGCTGCGGTTGCAGCCATGCAGAGCACACCAAAGGAGGCGATAAATGCAATTTTCACAGAGTTCCATAGCCACAGTAGCACCGGAAATGGCGGCTCTATGATTTCACCATCTGGCCTTACGTATTCCAACCCAAAGGCCAAATACCAGTGTTCCAAGGTCGGGCTGCTAGGAATCAAGCTACCTGTGACGAAGTTACCCTCTCTGAAGGATATCGATAGGGTCACAAAGAATGGGAAAAGAATGATGCCTAAAAACAGCCACAGGAAACCGTGTGCCAGTAGCTTGCGGAAAAACAGATTCTTCTGGGCGTGTACCATGCTCATCTAGCGGGTCCCCTTGGCCATTTTTCGCATTGCAATAAGGTTGGCATAGGCAATGACCGCAACGATGACAAACATCACCATTGAGATTGCACCCGCGAGGCCAAAGTCTTGCGCGGAATCAGAAAAAGCGATGCGGTAAGTGAAGGATGCCAGAATATCGGTGCTGCCCGCCGGTATCAGGGTCCCAGTCATGTCTGGCCCACCGCGCGTCAGCAGAATAATAAGCACCAAGTTATTGAAGTTAAATGCGAAGGCTGAAATCAGCATTGGCACGAACGGCGGCAGAATTTGTGGTAACGTGATCGAGAAGAAACGTCGCACAGGCCCTGCACCCTCTATCGCGGCAGCTTGATAATGGTCAGTTGGAATAGATTGCAGAAAGCCCATCGCAAGTAGCATCATGTACGGGTAGCCGAGCCAGATATTAACGAACAAGACGATAGTGCGGGCCAAGAACGGATCGGTGAACCAGTCCGGCTTTATGCCAAATAGGGCATCCAACAGAAAATTTATTTCGCCGAAGTTCTGGTTGAACAAGCCCCGGAATACCAGAATCGATATGAAGGCTGGGACAGCATAGGGTAGTATCAAAAGAATACGATAGATGTTTTTCCCACGCAGTTCAGGCCATTGCAGAATCAGTGCAAGTAGCATCCCAACGGCGAAGCACCCGAGTACGGATCCGAAAGCAAAGATCAGCGTCCACACAAAGATTTCAATAATTGGCTCGCGGATGCCCTCCGAGTTGAGCATACGATCAAAGTTGCGACCACCCACCCAGGTCTTCCAACCCGGCTTCAGATATTCGCCCTCCGCGGTTTGGTAGTAGCCTTCAGAATGGTCCGGCGTGAGTACAGCGCCAGAGCTGTCTTGCAGTCGCCCGCTCTCATCCAAGAGGGTATAAGCGGGTATTACGGTAGCGAGGGTTTTGATGGCTGCGCTGCGTAGTTCTATACCTTCAGGTGTCTCGAAATTGAGCGCTCCCAGTAGCTTGCGCTGCTTAACCATCTCTTTAATTGGAAGGAGATTGGATGGCTGCTCACCAGGTTTTAGCATTAGGGTCGAGCCTGCAGATGCGCTGGTGAAAGGCTCGGAAATTAGTTGTGTTTCAGGTAGCCAGAGCTGTAAACCGTTCTGCGTTTTAGTGAGGCTGAACGGTTGTTCAGTGCTCTTATCTACTACTACCTGTGAGGTGTAGAAGCGTTGTACCTGTTCAAAAGTCAGTAGGTTCGAGCCGCCGTAGTTGGTAAAGCCAACATAGCCGGTGTAGAGCACCGGAAATACGGTGAACAGCAGCAGCCCGCCGATCGCAGGATAGTAGAAGCGAGCGGTATAGAGCCTTTTCGAAGTGAAAATTACGGCGAATGCAGCCGTTAGCACCACAAACACCATCGCCAAGGCATATTGCTGTGTCATGAACAGTGCCGTACTGGCGTAGAGAAGCAGTAGCAGTACTGCAGCAGTGATGAGTGTTTGTGCGTTAAGTTTCATAGTCATTTAAGATGCGCCGGACGGGTGTCCGGCGCTCGCTATTAGCGGTTAATTATTCGCCACTGAGGATGCGTTTTGCGGCATCATCGAGGGCTGCGTCAGCACTCTGCTGTCCGCCTGAGATATTTGCCAGAGCTGGACCCATGGCACCCCAGAAGGCGCCCATTTCTGGGTTGTTTGGCATAGCAATACCGTTGGCAGCGTTCTCAAGCGTGATCGCTAGACGTGGATCATCTTGAGTCGCTGCAACGGCGCTGTTTACCATCGCACCGTTGAGTGAGGTTGCCAGTTTGCCTAAGCCGTCATTGGTCATCACGTACTCTTCCATAAAGAGCTTAGCGAGATCTTTGTTGGGGCTTGCAGCATTTGTCGCTACTGAGAAGACGCCCACGAAAGGCTTAGATGCGTTGCCGTTGATTGACGGGATCTGAGCTAGGCCGATGTCGATACCCGCCTGCTCGTAGCCACCCCAAGACCAAGGTCCGTTGATGATCATACCGACCTTACCAGCGGCAAACTCAGAATCCATGATGCCGTAGTCAGCTCCTGCTGGCATGCCGTTGTCTATCAGCTGCTTGATGACCGCTGCACCCTGCTTGGCACCAGCATTATTTACACCGGTATCTTTGCCGTCGTATACCCCATCTTTCTTAGCAAAAGCGTAGCCGCCGTTGGCGTGCAGTAGAGGCATACTGAAGTAGGTGTTGTTGTAGTCCCATAGAATAGGCTGCACACCCGCTGGCACCTTAACGTCACCGGCAAGAATCTCTTCAAAAGAGCTTGGCGGGTTAGGTATAAGGTTTTTGTTGTAAATCAGAGATACGGCTTCAGCAAAAATAGGGTAGCCGTAGACTTTGTCACCTATGGTGACAGCGCTCCAAGCGAAGTCAGCGGACTCTTTTTTCAGCTCGGCTGGCACGTCAACAGCAGAGATCAGGCCAGAGTTTGCCCAGTCACCGAAGCGGTCGTGTGCGAAGAAGATTAGGTCGGGGCCGTCACCGGTAGATGCTGCCTGTTGGAACTTTTCTGTAATTGGATCTGGATTTTCTATAACAACCGCGACGCCTGTATCGGCTTCAAAGGCAGCACCGATCTCTGCCCAGGCGTCAGCGCCTCGTTCTCCCCAGATGACCAGTTTGCCATCTTCGAATGCTTGCGCAGTTGATGCCATGCCAGCGAGAACGGCAACAGCCAGTAGTTTGCGAACAGGAGTCTGCATTTTTTGACCTCATTATTGGTTTTATTTGAATACGATGCGTAGTTTTACAGAAATTTAAATCGATTTGGAAGTCCTCTTGTTGGAATTCTATGGTGCTTGGTATTTATCGCAATAGCTTCAGTTATTCTGATGTTTTTGTTATTTAAATCGATTTGGAAATGGTTGTTTAGTTCGGTGGTTAGTGTGTACTATCGTGCAAAAATTTAGGTAAGAGCGAGTCAGAAGTCGATGGAAGCTGTGCTGAAAATTAAGGACCTGGATAAGGTCTATGATAACGGTGTCTCCGTTTTGGAAAAGATCAACTTGGAGATGGAGCCGGGTGGTTTTCTGATCCTCGTCGGTCCGTCTGGATGCGGAAAATCGACCCTACTTAACTGTATTGCAGGTCTAGAGACAACCACTGCAGGCGCCATTGAGATTGCCGGACGGAATGTGACGGAGGTTGAGCCTAAAGATCGTGATATCGCAATGGTGTTCCAATCATATGCGCTCTATCCCACAATGACGGTGGAACAAAATATCGCTTTTGGTATGAAAGTCCGGGGTGTGCCCAAGGCGGAACAAGCAGCAAAGGTAGCTCAAGTTGCCAAATTGTTGAAGATTGAGCCCTTGTTGCAGCGCAAACCGGGTCAGCTCTCTGGCGGGCAGCGTCAGCGTGTAGCGATTGGTCGAGCTCTGGTGCGCCAGCCGTCGCTTTACCTTTTTGATGAGCCTCTTTCAAACCTTGATGCCAAGCTGCGTGTGGAGATGCGAGCGGAGCTGAAGGCGCTACACCAAAAAACTGGTTCCTCGTTCGTGTACGTAACCCATGACCAGGTTGAAGCCATGACTATGGGGACGCAAATAGCTGTGCTTAATGCTGGTCATGTCCAGCAATACGGCTCACCAGCAGAGATCTACCACAACCCCGCAAATGTATTTGTGGCCTCGTTTATGGGTTCACCACCTATGAACATTATTAGCGCGAAAGTTGATAGGTCATCAAACTTTGCCCTCAATCTAGCTCAAGGGCAGCGTTTGGAGCTGCCTGAATATGCAACTAGTTCGTTGCAGCATGGCGATAAGGTTCTCTTTGGGATCCGCCCAGAGCACTGTCACCAGGAAAAAGGCGACATCGAATTGGAGTTGCCGGTTGTGTCTGTCGAAGTCACTGGCGCCGACCAGTTTGTTCGATTTGACTGCGGTGATAAGGAAGCGCTCACCGCTCGATTCACCGACATAGATCCGATCCATGCGGGGGCGAAACTTCGATTCACAATGAAGTCGGGTGATGTACGTCTCTTTGATGCCAAGACAGAACTTGCGGTAAGAGTGAACTGAGATGACTAACCCTGCCGAAAAACCTAATGCTGAACTGATCGACCTCTCGCTCAGGCCTCACGAGTGGTATAAGGATGCGGTGATATACCAGATCTATCCGCGCAGCTTTCAGGACACTACAGGCGATGGCATAGGTGATTTGAGGGGGATTACCTCAAGGTTGGATTACCTAGCCGAGCTGGGTGTTGACACGCTCTGGTTGTCCCCTTTCTTTAAATCACCAATGAAAGATTTCGGCTATGATGTCAGTGACTACTGCGATGTGGATCCCACCTTCGGTAACTTAGCTGACTTCACTGAACTGGTGAGCAAGGCGCATTCACTGGGTCTGCGCATCATTATTGATCAGGTATTAAGCCACACCTCCGATCAGCACCCTTGGTTTGAGGAGAGTCGAAGGGATCGCTCTAACGACAAAGCGAACTGGTATGTCTGGAGTGACCCAAAAGATGACGGTACGCCACCCACCAACTGGCTGTCGATTTTTGGCGGTAGCGCTTGGCAGTGGGATGCGCGGCGTCGGCAGTACTATCTGCATAATTTTCTGACTGAACAGCCAGACCTCAATTTTCATGAACCGCAGGTACAAGAGGCGCTGCTGCAGACGATGAAGTTTTGGTTGGATCTAGGTGTGGATGGGTTCCGCTTGGACACGGTGAACTACTACTTCCATGATCAGCATCTGAGGGATAACCCTCCCAATATCTCAAGCATGACTCAAGATCCGAGTGATCGCTCTCACTCGGTTTATGATCATCAGCATCACTATTACGACAAGTCTCGGCCTGAGAACATCGCTTGGCTCGGACGAATGCGCGAGCTGTGCGACGCCTATAAGGCAATCTTGCTAGGTGAGATCGGGTGTGAGCGTCAGATTGAACGAATGCTGGAATACACCTTAGGCGACGACAAGCTTCATACAGCTTACAGTTTCGCCTTTATGGGTCCTGATCACTCAGCCAAATTTATAACCGAGCAAGTGAGCCCATTTGTTGCGCATCAAACCGAGAGCTGGCCCTGTTGGGCTACCTCTAATCACGATGTTAAGCGGACAGCGAGTCGCTGGCTGGTTAAGGGTGATGCTCAGGCAAGTCGCGTCGCATTAGAGGGGTATGCGGTACTGCTCGCCACTCTATTTGGTACTCCCTGTATCTATCAGGGTGAAGAGCTTGGACTGACCGAAGCGGATCTGGCATTTGAGGATCTTGTGGATCCACCGGGCATAACTTTCTGGCCAGAATATAAAGGACGCGATGGGTGTCGCACACCCATGGTTTGGAGTGCTGAGGCGCCCAATGCTGGCTTTTCGACAGCTAAACCTTGGTTGCCCGTATCGCCTGACCATCTCGATAGATCGGTAGACCTGCAGCGCGCCGATGCGACCTCGCTGCACGCTTTTTATATGAGCTTGCTGAAGTGGCGTAAACAGACGCCTATCGCTCGCCGAGGCGAGTTTAGCTTCGTTGATACACAAGGGCCTGTGCTGGCCTACGAGCGCACACAGCAAGGGCAGACTCTGAGAGTCGACATTAATCTAGGAGATCAGCCAGCGGCTATCGCCCCATTAAACGGGGAGCTCTGTTTTGGTGTGGCGGGAGAGCAGCTTAAGCCGGGTGAGTATCGAGTGATGTTGGGGTAACACTTTGCTGGGCCAGCAACGCCGTTCTCGCACATCCCTGTGCTTTGCGGCATAAGGCCATCCTTGGCCTAAAAAAACACCCCAGCGGTTGGGCTGGGGTGGAGAAGGGTGGCTGAGTCCCTCAGCCACAGAACAACATGGGGTGGTGTTACTTACGTGAGGTTACGAACTCTGGGTATGCTTCCATACCGCATTCAGAGATATCGACACCTTCGTACTCTTCCTCTTCGCTGACACGTACACCTATAACCGCTTTGATGATGACCCAAACGATCAGGCTTGTTACGAATACCCAGCCGAAGATAGTTGCTGCACCGATCAGCTGACCTGAGAAGCTAGAACCGTCGTTAGTGATCGGTACTAGCAGCAGACCTAGAAGACCGACAACACCGTGTACAGAGATAGCACCTACTGGATCATCAATCTTCATCTTATCTAGAGTTAGGATAGAGAAGACTACCAGCGCGCCACCGAGTGCACCGAAGATGTGTGCCTGCAGAGCTGATGGAGTGGAGGGTTCAGCAGTGATCGCTACAAGACCTGCTAGAGCACCGTTGAGTACCATTGTAAGGTCAGCTTTGCCGAACAGTAGGCGAGCCACGATGAGTGCCGCTACTGCACCGCCTGCAGCTGCAGCGTTAGTGTTCATGAAGACAACAGCGACTGCGTTTGAGTTCGCAACATCAGAGGTTGCCAGAACCGAACCACCGTTGAAGCCGAACCAACCCAACCACAGGATGAATGTACCCAGTGTAGCGAGTGGCAGGTTAGCGCCTGGAATCGCGTTGATTTCGCCATTCTTGCCGTATTTACCCTTACGTGCACCCAGTACCAGTACACCCGCAAGAGCTGCAGCAGCACCTGCCATGTGAACGATGCCTGAGCCAGCGAAGTCTGAGAAGCCGAGGTCGCCTAGTGTGTACATGCCGAAGACAGCATTGCCACCCCAAGTCCACGAGCCTTCCATTGGGTAGATTACACCAGTCATAACAACCGCGAACGCCAGGAACGCCCAGAGTTTCATACGCTCAGCGACTGCACCAGATACGATAGACATAGCAGTTGCTACGAATACCACCTGGAAGAAAAAGTCAGCTGATGGAGCGTAAGTTGCTGGTTCATCACCTGAGAAACCATCCCCTGTGATGCCTGACAAGAAGTAATCGCCGCCGTACATGATTGCGTAACCGCTGACGAAGTACATGATTGAAGCGATCGCGTAGAGTGCGATGTTCTTGGTTAGGATTTCAGTGGTGTTTTTAGAGCGTACCAAGCCCGCTTCTAGCATTGCGAAACCAGCAGCCATCCACATAACTAGCGCACCACATACTAAGAAGTAAAAAGTGTCTAGTGCGTACTTGAGCTGAGTTACATCCCCAGCTGTTGTGTTGAGCATCTCTTCCATTGTTCAGTCCTCCAATGGCAGCAAAATTAAAGTGCGTCGTTGCCGGCTTCGCCGGTACGAATGCGGATAACCTGTTCAAGCTCAGAGACGAAGATCTTGCCGTCGCCGATCTTGCCTGTGTGAGCCGCTTTAGTGATCGCTTCGACAACCTGATCTACAAGATCATCTGATACCGCAGCATCGAGACGAACTTTCGGAAGGAAGTCGACAACGTACTCGGCACCGCGGTAGAGCTCGGTGTGACCTTTTTGGCGACCAAAGCCTTTTACTTCGGTTACGGTAATGCCCTGCACACCAATCTCTGACAATGCTTCGCGCACATCGTCGAGCTTGAAGGGCTTGATAACGGCAGACACTAATTTCATCTGTGTTTCTCCTTGGAAAGAAAAATCGGTCGTTCTTGAGTTTCGTACGATGAGACTTGCTTAAGCCGTGCCAGCTCTTGGTTTTTATATTCATAAACAATGACTTAAATCGTTTTTCAGGATAAGAACTTTTCTTAGTTGTACTTGTATGCACCAAAACGGGCAGGCGTATCTGCACAATGTTGGTGCGCGCACCATTTTGGTGCGCTCGATTCAGAGGGCGTCTATGTAGGGATGGGGCTTCTGCTGATATACTCAGACGTATGCAAATTGTTAATGAGTGATGACCATGATTGATCCGAAAATATTCGAAACTATCAGTGCCAACATGGCGCAGTTCATGCAGTCTAAGCCCGACTTCCCAGGGCAAGATGTTATGCAGCAGCAGCTTAAATCCATGTTGCAGTCCAGCTTTGCAAAACTGGATCTGGTTACCCGCGATGAGTTTGATGCTCAAGCCGCTGTTCTACAGCGCACGCGAGAGAAGCTCGAGCAGTTGGAGGCCCAGGTTGCGGCACTGGAGGCAAAACTCAACGCTGAGTGATGACAACGGAGGGCTGAGTTAGCTGCTACACTGATAAGTAGTTAACTGACACAAGGATGGTGTCTAATGGCCCTAGCTACACTATTTAGCCGAGCCCAACTCGGTATCGAAGCGCCTCTGGTTAGTGTTGAGGTGCACCTCTCGGGTGGATTGACCTCTTTCTCAATTGTTGGATTGGCTGAAACGGCCGTTCGTGAAAGTCGCGAGCGCGTTCGCAGCGCATTAATGCTATCCGGGTTCGATTATCCTCAGCGACGCATAACTGTCAGCCTTGCACCCGCGGATGTGCCGAAAGAGGGTGGTCGTTTTGATTTGGCGATTGCCATCGGCATCTTGCAGGCTTCAAATCAGATTAACTGTGCCCATTTAGAGTCTGTAGAGCTCTATGCTGAGCTGGGTCTCGATGGTTGTCTGCGACCGGTAAAAGGCCTATTTCCAGCGTTACTTGCGTGTCAGCAAGCGCAGCGTGTGGCTCTATTGGCTGACTCTATGCACTCAGATGCAGCGCTTGCCGGCTGTGCGGTTGTCCCCGGGGTGAGGGATCTGCTGAGCGTCTGCCAACTGTTGCAGCAGGATGAGCTAGCTTCTGAGCTTGTTGAGCCCCCCGTACGCAGTGAACAGCAGGTGGCGCATGATCTGGCCCAAGTTAGAGGTCAGCAGGCAGCTCGCCTAGCGTTGGAAATTACGGCGGCTGGAGGTCATAACCTGTTGATGCAAGGGCCCCCTGGCAGTGGCAAAAGCCTGCTAGCTCAAGCACTTCCCTCCATTCTTCCCGCCCTATCCAAGGAGGCGGCGCGTGAGTGTGCCGCCATTCACTCAATTTCGGGTAAATCTCTGGATAGGTTGTTTGCCGGCGAACCCCCTTTTCGGTCGCCCCATCATAGTGCCTCGTCTGCTGCGATGATTGGCGGCGGTTCCATACCGCATCCGGGCGAGGTATCGCTAGCGCACCAAGGGGTACTTTTCTTGGATGAGGTCGCTGAGAGCTCTTGCAGCACTTTGTATATGTTAAGAGAACCTTTGGAGACTGGCAGTGTCAGTATTGCGCGGGCTAAGGCGCGCTTCAGTTTTCCGGCCCGTTTCATGCTGGTGGCGGCACTCAACCCCTGTCCCTGCGGATATTATGGAGATGGCAGTGATCGCTGTGTCTGTGCCCTTACAGCGATAGAGCGCTACCAAGCGAGGTTATCGGGCCCGCTGCGTGACCGCTTCGATCTTCAAATTACACTTGCGGCCGAAGATCAGGCAGATCTGATAAGGGCTAGCGAGCCAGTTGAGGGTAGCGCGACGGTGCGCGCGCGGGTAGAGGCGGCGCGAGAGGTTCAGTTGCAGCGACAGGGGTGTCTAAACGCACAGCTGGATGTGGCTCAGGTGCAGTCTCTTTTGAGTCACTCCGAGGCACTGCAGCAGCTCTATATTGATGCGACATCTGCACTGAGTCTCTCGGCGCGCAGCACTCATAGGTTGTTGAGGGTAGCGCGCACGTTGGCAGATATGTCCGACTCAAACGTGATTGAACAGGAGCATCTCTTGCAAGCTTTGAGCTACCGGCATTAGTTGGGTTTGTGACTGCGCAGGGTGTAAACTTGGCGACCCCAAATTTTACCGAGTCCGACATGTCACGTCTTAACCCCCGCCAGAAAGAGGCTGTTGAATATATAAGTGGGCCGCTACTGGTTCTAGCTGGCGCTGGCTCGGGAAAAACCAGTGTAATCACCCGCAAGATCGCCTATTTAATCGAGACTTGCGGTATCGAAGCACGGCATATTGCGGCGGTGACCTTCACCAATAAAGCGGCGCGAGAGATGAAAGAGCGTGTTATGCAGTTGGTGCAGGGTAAGGCGGCGCGCGGCTTAACTGTCTCTACCTTTCATAACCTAGGTTTAACAATTATCCGGCGTGAACACCGTGCTTTGGGGATGAAGCCCGGCTTCTCTCTGTTTGACGACCAGGACTCCAGAATCCTAATTCGCGATCTGCTGCTGCATCAAGATGAAGATGCGGATCATGTAAATACCGTGCAGAACCAGATCTCCGCTTGGAAAAACGAGATGATTACGCCGCAGCAAGCGATTGCACAGGCAGATGGGCCGCTGGAGATACTCTGTTCGCGCGCTTACGAGGCCTATGAGCGCTCTTTGCGCGCCTACAACGCTGTCGACTTCGATGATCTAATTCTTGTGCCAGTGCGCCTGTTCGACCAGCAGCCCGAGGTTCTCACGCGTTGGCAACACAAGATTCGTTACTTGTTGGTAGATGAGTATCAAGATACCAACCTCTCGCAGTACCGTCTTGTGCGCCAATTGGTAGGTCATCGTACAGGGCTTACCGTAGTAGGTGATGATGACCAATCTATCTATGCTTGGCGCGGTGCGCGTCCTGAGAATTTAGTGAAACTGCAGAGTGACTTCCCCAGTCTAAAATTGGTGAAGCTCGAACAGAACTACCGCTCAACGAGTCGCATACTCAAAGCAGCCAACACCCTAATTGCCAACAACCCTCACGTCTTCGAAAAAACGCTCTGGAGTGAGATGGGGATGGGCGATTTGATACGTATTATTCATGTGCCCCACGAAGACGCAGAGTGTGAGCGTATCGCTACAGAGATCCTTGAGCGCCACATCCGCGAGAAAGCACCGTTCAAAGACTTTGCCATTCTCTATAGAGGGAACCACCAGGCGCGCCTGCTCGAGATCAAACTGCAAAACTTTAAAGTGCCCTACAAGCTGAGTGGCGGAACCTCTTTCTTTGCGCGTGCAGAGATCAAGGATCTGATGGGCTACTTCAAGGTGCTTATCAACCGCGATGACGATAACGCTTTTCTGCGCATTATCAACGTGCCTCGTCGTGAGATTGGTCCGGCAACACTCTTGGCACTGGGTGAGTACGCGACTGGTCGAGGAATTAGCCTCTACGCGGCAATTAACGAAATTGGTGTGGAACAGGTGCTCAAGCCGCAAGCTTTGGCGCGTTTGAGAGGTTTTAGCGAGATGATAGAGCGGTTACACGACCAGTGTCAGCGTGCTAATCCGATAACCGCAATTCATGATTTGATCGCTGAAATCGGCTATGAGGATTGGATTCGCTCTAACTGTTCAAGCGATGGTGTGGCCGAAAAGCGGGTCCAGAATGTCTGGTTCCTCATAGAGTCACTGAAGAATACTCTCGAGCGCTTGCAAGAGGATGACCCGGATGTGGGTATCGAAGATGCGATCGCTCGTCTGGTACTGCTTGATCTGCTTGAGCGTCAGGAGGAAGAGGATGACTCGGATCGGGTTCAGCTTATGACGCTGCACGCCTCCAAGGGGCTAGAGTTTCCGCATGTCTATCTAATGGGCGTGGAAGAGGATCTGTTACCGCATCGTAACTCAATTGATAGCGATACCGTCGAAGAGGAGCGCCGCCTAGCCTACGTGGGCATTACCCGCGCGCAGCGAACACTGGCTTTGACCCTGGCGAGCAAGCGCAAACAGTTTGGTGAGTGGCAGAGTTGCGAGCCGAGCCGTTTCCTCGAGGAGCTACCGCAAGAGGATCTAGAGGTCGAGGGTAAGGGACAGATGGATCCTGAGCGCAACCGAGCGCGCGGCAAACAGACACTTGCGGGCTTGCGCAGTCTGCTTGACGACTTGTAAACAAAAATCCCCGCATGAAGCGGGGATCATCAAATCGATCTGCCTATTACTCAGACTTTGCGATCATCTCTTCGATTGCAGATTTGATTTCGTCATCGGAGCAGTCGCCGCAAGTGCCGCGAGGAGGCATAGAGTTGATGCCGTTGATCGCGTTAGTTACCAGCATGTCTAAGCCTTTATCATTAAGACGAGCAGCCCACTCGCCAGTACCGATCTTTGGCGCACCCAGCACGCCACTACCGTGGCAAGAGTTACAGTTTGATGCAACAATGTCAGCTCCAGAGCGAGCACCACCGCTGGCGGCAGCCGTTGCCGAGCCACAGCTTGCATCACCCTGTAAGCACACTTTACCAATGGGCTTGATACGCTCAATAATGATCTCTTCAACAGTAGCCGCCTGAATAGTGGCAGAGAGCGCCAGAACACCCAGTACAGCAGAAGCTTTAGCAATCAATGTTTTCACAGAAGTGACCTCATAGTTTGTTTTGTTTCTGTCGGCATTAGATACGCGTCTATATAGCCAGCAGACTA
>JABXHP010000253.1 GCA_013373575.1 Oceanospirillaceae bacterium
AGGAGAGAGCAGATGGCTTTTGTTCCTCAAATTAAGGTGCCAGCTACCTATATGCGTGGTGGCACATCTAAAGGCGTGTTCTTTAAATTGACCGACCTCCCTGAGGCCTGTCAGGTGCCAGGTGAAGCGCGCGATAAGTTGCTTATGCGGGTTATTGGGTCACCCGATCCGTACGGGGCTCAGATTGACGGTATGGGCGCGGCTACCTCTTCAACGTCGAAGACGGTTATTGTTTCGAAAAGTACGCAACCCGGACACGACGTCGACTACCTTTTCGGACAGGTAGCGATTGATCGTCCATTCGTTGATTGGTCGGGTAACTGTGGTAATTTGTCGGCGGCAGTCGGCCCGTTTGCGATTCATGCGGGTTTAGTTGATCCAGCTAAGATTCCTGAGAATGGAATCTGTGAGGTGAAGATCTGGCAGGCGAACATCAAGAAGACCATCATCGGCAAAGTGCAGATTACTGACGGTCAGGTTCAGGAGACCGGTGATTTTGAGCTCGATGGGGTGACCTTTCCGGCGGCCGAGATAGAGGTCTCGTTTATGGATCCGGCGGATGGTGAGGGATCTATGTTCCCAACGGGCAATCTGGTGGATGATTTAGAAGTCCCAGGAGTGGGTACGTTCAAAGCGACGATGATCAACTCAGGCATCCCTACAATCTTCCTTAATGCAGAAGATATAGGGTATGAAGGGACGGAGCTTCGTGAAGCGATCAATAATGACTCCGAAGCGCTGGCTCGTTTTGAGACTATGCGTGCTCACGGTGCAATCAAGATGGGGCTTATCTCAGACCTTAAAGAGGCTGAAACGCGTCAGCACACGCCAAAGATCGCTTTTGTCTCTAAACCCAAGGCGTACACCGCCTCTAGCGGTAAAGAGATTGGTGTAAACGATGTTGATCTGCTGGTTCGTGCGCTCTCAATGGGTAAGCTACACCATGCGATGATGGGTACGGCGGCTGTTGCCATAGCTACGGCGGCGGCAGTACCTGGTACGCTAGTCAACTTGGCCGCGGGTGGTGGTGAGCGTGATGCAGTGCGCTTTGGCCACCCCTCGGGTACTCTGCGAGTCGGCGCTAAAGCTGAAGAGATCGATGGTGAGTGGAGTGCCAAGGCTGCCATTATGAGCCGCAGCGCCCGTTTTATGATGACGGGCTGGGTACACGTGCCAGGCGATACTTTCTGAAGCCTACTTTCAGCCTTCTGTTCATGGGGATTGGCTCTCTGGCCTTGGGTTAGGTTGGAGAGCAGTCCGCTATCGTAGCGGAATATCTAGCTTGTCATATATCTGAGAGAAGAGGTCTGGGTCATACTTAGAGATAAACTCTAGGTTGTGATCCTGACAGTCTCTTTGTACCTCTTCGCTCGTATCACTGCTCAAAATCAGGGTCGGTACTTCATGCGAAAGCCCTTGCTGTCTGAGTCCTTCGATCGCTTCAACACCATTAAATTCGCCTAGGTGATAATCGATTATTACGCCGTCAATACTCTCTTTTTGCAGCAAGGGTGCGACTTCGCTTGCGTTGGAAAATGCTTTTGTCTCCACGCCCTCGCTGCTGAGAATATCTTCGAAGATTTGGCATATAAGTGGATCGTCATCAATCACTAGGTACATTTTTATGTTCCGACATTCAGCTACTCTATTAGGTATAGTTTGGATTGCGTTAAATTCCATGAGAATTTTTCTTAAATCCTAGGGCTCTTGTGTCATCTTTAGTCAGGGCCTTTTCTCACATGTGTGCTAGATTTAACAAATGATATTCAAGTCAGCTCAAGCGCCGTCGCCATTGCAAAATCCCTCTGCCGAAATGGGCAGAGTCGAAGAGCTTGTCACCTCCTTACCAGTGGCCACTATTTGTTTCGACGTGAATGGTGGGTTTATCTGTGCGAACAGCGAATTTCGCGCACTAGTGCAAGGCAGCTCTATTGACTTCGAAAGGCTCTCAAAGGACGAATTGTGCGCGCAGCTGGAGAGCGCGAGAGATCTACCCTCGTTGACGCCTGAGGTGGGCGTTTTTGGTGCAAAACAGGCCCCGGTCGCAGAGCTGTCGCAGCTGTCAAATGGTCGTGTTGTTGAGCTTCTGGAGCGAACGCTCAAAATTGAAGGTGTCGGAGAATATAAACTGCAACAATGGGTGGATCATACGCCCATGGCCCGCTCTTGTAGTGAGACTGAGTCAGAGATGCGCCTGCTACTTGAGCTCATCAATCAGGTACCCGATCAGATCTACTTCAAAGATGTAAATTCTCGTTTTACGAGGATCAACCCATCGCTTGCCAAGCGCTATGGCATTGCCTCTGCAAGTGAGGCGTTGGGTAAGAGTGATGCGGATTATTACAGCAAAGAGCACGCGCAACAGACGCGCGCTGAAGAGCTGGAGATCATGCGCACGGCTAAGCCCGTTTTCAATCAAATGCACCATGAGGTATGGGACAACGGCAGCGAAAGTTGGAACGTCTCTACAAAAATGCCGATGTTCAACTCCAAAGGGGAAGTGGTGGGTGTTACCGGGATCTCCCATGATATTACTGAGCATAAGCGGCGTGAGGCTGACGCTTGGCGACAAGCAAACTACGATAGTCTGACGACGCTAGCGAATCGAAATTACTTTTTGCAGCAGTTGAGTGCCCGTCTGACGCGTGCGAAACATACCGGTG
>JABXHP010000151.1 GCA_013373575.1 Oceanospirillaceae bacterium
CCCAGATAGAACCGGTCGCTATAGTACTCACACCAACCGGTAACACATAGAAACTCTCAGTAATGATCTCAATCATGACGAGGTGACCATTCATAAGCATGAATAGCAGCATAACCAATATCAGATAAAACTGTGAGAGCACTACAACCGACGTACCATTGGCGGGGTCTGTCATCGACGCAAAGCCCAAACCCATCTGGTTCGAGATCATCTGCCCGCCAATAATAAAAACCTCAAGCAGTAGCTGCAGCGTAAAGCCGATAAAGGCGCCGATAAGAATCTCGCGGGCGATCACCAGCCAAGTTCCCAGAGAGAAGGGGTCATAAACAGGGATGTCGGGCAGCACAGGCGCAAGCAAAACCGTAATAGCCAAAGCTAGACTCAACCGCACCCTAACGGCCACCAACCGTGTACCGATAATAGGCATTGCCATCAGCATGGCACTAATGCGAAACAGCGGTAAAAGGTAGATCCCTACAAGTGCTTGGAGAGAGGAGAGATCAACCAACATAGTCTGTTAGCGAATCATCTCAGGGATGTTCATAAAGAGAAAATTGAACTGATCACTGAGCTGCGAGAGTATCCATGCACCCGCCCACATAACCGCTAAAAGCGTCACAATCAGACGCGGCAGAAAGCTGAGCGTCTGCTCGTTAATCTGAGTCGCAGCCTGAAATACAGAGACGATCAAACCGACAATAAGGCCCGGTACCACGATTACCGTAACTATAACGACGATACGCCAGAGTGCATCACCGAAAAGATCAAGAACTAGCCCCTGCTCCATCGCCTACCCTCGCTATATACCGAAACTTGCGGCCAGCGTACCGACAACCATCGCCCAACCGTCTACTAAAACAAATAGCATAATTTTGAACGGCAACGAAATAATAACAGGCGAGAGCATCATCATACCCATCGCCATTAGCACACTGGCGACGACGAGATCGATAACGAGAAAGGGGATGAAGAGCATAAAGCCTATCTGGAAGGCAGTTTTAAGCTCTGAGGTTGCAAAAGCCGGCACCAGCACTGTAAGGGGTATATCCTCAGGCGCTTCAACCGCGGGAGTATCCGATATACGCATGAAAAGATCGAGGTCATTCTCTCGCGTGTTCATCAGCATAAACGAGTGCAGCGGCCGAGATGCGGACTCTAACGCCTCCAATGTGGTCAACTCCTCGTTTAGATAAGGCTGAACCGCCTCCTGGTTAATACGATCGAGCACAGGGGTCATAATGAATAGCGTCAAAAACAGCGCCAAACCAACCAGTATTTGGTTTGAGGGTGTCTGCTGCAGACCCAGGGCTTGGCGCAGTATCGCAAACACTACGATGATCCGTGTGAATGATGTCATCATCATGACAATGGCTGGCAGGAACGTCAGCATCGTCATCAGGGCGAGAATCTGCAGGGTTACCGAATAGTTCTCGGTACCATCTGTCTCGGTGGTCAGCGTCAATGCGGGGATGCCCTGCTCCGCTGCGAATAGCTGCGGTGAGAGCAGAACGAATAGCAGAAGTGCCCAGCGCATCAGTCGCCTCTCCTCGCCTGCAGGAGCTGCGCAAGTTTGTTGGCGAAATCACTGGAACCGGCTTTATCAGGCGCTATCACCGGCTCATCAAACTGCGCCAAGAGCTGCACTGACCCACTAGAGACACCTAAGAGCAACTGTTTCTCTCCGCACTGAACGAGAACCGCGCGCTCCCGTGCTCCCAGTGGCAATGAAGCGATTACGCGCATGTCCACGCCCTGCCCAGGGATAAAATTTGCTCTGCGAAAAACCCAAGCAAGAAGAAAGATCAGCGCTACTACTAGCAACAATCCCAACAGCATCTGACTGACAGATTCAAGAGAGAGCGGATCAGAAACACGTGCAGATGATGCAACTGACTCAGCAGCGCCTGCCAGCAGCGGCATGGTAGATAGAAGAGAGGTGGCAAAAATCCGTTTCAAGCCGTGCTTACCTTAACCGCTTAATACGCTCTTGGGGACTGATTACATCAGTCAGCCTCACACCGTATTTATCATTTGTGACCACGACTTCGCCGTGGGCAATCAAGGTACCATTGATGCGTACATCCAGCGGTTCGCCGGCGATTCGGTCGAGCTCAAGTACTGAACCCTGGCTTAGCTGCAGCAGATCCCGAATAGCGATTTCAGTGCCACCGACTTCTAGAGTCATTTTGACCGGAATATCCAGTATCACATCTAGCTTAGGGTCGGCGCCCGCAGCGATCGACTGATCGACCAGCTCATCCAGATCTACCGGATCAGCGGCGGCGCCTGCACCCTGCTCTTCGAGCGCAGCAGCCCACTCATCAGCCATTGCATCCTGATCGACGCTTTCGTCACTCACGTTCTAACTCCAACCAACTTGTGAACTTTCAGCCTAAAAGCCTAGTTTTACTTTAACTCGGCAGCGTTTATGCGGCCGTTAATCTTTACAGCCAGATTACCATGCGACTGCCCCAACTGACAGTTGTAGATAGGTACAGCGTTTATCTCTAAGGCAGTATATTCTGGCATCTCCACCGGAATCACATCACCCGCACTGAGCTGCATAACATCTCTCAGAGTTAGCTCACGCTCCAGTACTTTGAGGTTAATGCTAACTCGCGCCATCCCGAGATCTCTCTTGATAGTCTGGTGCCAGATGTCATCTTTTGAGCGTTTCTGGTCAACCATGCCGGAGTGGATAATCCCCTTGATCGGCTCAAACATCGCATAGGGAATCACCACCTGCATCTCACCAGTGCCACCCTCCATATCGATCTGAAAACTACTCACAACCACGATATCGTTGCCTGTAACGACATTGGCCATAGCAGGGTTCATTTCAGAACCGACCAGCTCAAATTTAAGCGGATGCACAGTGCGCCACGCATCGGCAAGATCCTTAAAAGCCTCTTCGATAATCCGATTAACGATACGCATCTCAGTGCCCGTAAACTCACGACCCTCAATCTTGGCATGACGCCCATCACCACCGAAGAACTGATCAACCACGCGATAAACCATCTTGGCATCAAAAATTAGCAGCGCTGTCCCCTTAAGAGGCGCCATGGTCATCAGATTCATACTGGTTGGAACATAGAGGGTGCTGAGGTAGTCGCTGTACTTCATCACCTGAATACCATCCACGGTGACGTCGATACCCTTGCGCAGAAGATTGAAAAAGCTGGTGCGAGAAGCGCGGGCGAAGCGCTCATTGATCATTTCGAGCGTCGGCATCCGCGCACGCACGATACGGTCTTGATTTGCTAAATCGTAGCGCTCAACCCCCTCTCCGAGATCTTCAGCGCCGGAGTCGTCGTCTGAGGTGTCTACATCACCATCATCAACTCCGTGGAGAAGCGCATCAATCTCATCTTGAGAGAGCAGATCTTTAACCGACATTAACTCGCCTACTGCATCACTATATTTGTAAAGAGCACGGATTCTATACCGGGCTCGCCAATCTTGTCCTGCAATATCTCTTTAACAATTTCAGTAGCTTGGTCGCGCATCGCGCGTTTAGCTTCTGCTTTCATCAAGGACTTGAAATTTTTACTGGAGAACAGTGCATTCAGGCGCGCTACCACTAAAGGCATGTGCTGCTGCAAAGCTTCATCAACGGCCGGATCGCGACTCTTTGCCTCTACATACACTTGCATGTAGTGAAGTTGTTCATCGTCTGACTCCAGACTGACAACGAACATCGGCTTGCCTTCAGGTGTACGTATCTTGGTGTAAAATGCCTCAACAGTGGGCACCGGAGCAACCTCCTCGGCCGCGACATCTGCTGGCTCCTCTCCCGACATCAAGAAGAACGCCGCCGCACCACCGCCAATCGCCAGTACCAACACAACTACTGCCGCGATAATTATTAGTTTCTTTTTGCCGGATTTCGCACCCTCTTCGGACTGCTCTCCAACCGTTTCGTCACTCTCTGCCATGATACTTCCTAATTAAAACCGCTTGCGCTCTAATTTAAGCATCTCAGGCGTAGTAGTCCACCATTCCCACGGGAACATCCATCTCCATCATGGCTGGGGCAGCCTCCTCAGCTTGATCTGTATAACGCCCACGACCGCCTGACTCACCAGACTCATTACGATCGCGCTGCCCCGCAGATTGGTCACGCACATCAGACTGAGACAGATTCAACCCCTGCTCAGCAAACATCTCTCTAAGTCGCGGCAGATGCTGTTCCAAAACCTCTTTCACCGCAGCGTTTGGCGCAGTGATATTGAGACTCACCTGATCACCATGCTGCAGATGCACTCTCACCTGCAGAGCACCAAGCTCTGGCGGATCAAGCTGAACAAAAGCAACCCTAGGACCATGTTGCACCATCATCAATGAGCGCTCGCCGAGCTTCTGTCCCCAGTTAGCTTGCTGCATTCGATTCAGCGCTTGAGGCGGAACTGCTGTGGAGACCGAAGTTTGTGCTGCGGCGGGTACTAGCCTTCCCGGAGCATCAGCAGCCGGAGCTACAGAAGCGGAGGTCTTGGCTAAGCTTGATTGAGTCTCAGCGGCAGCTCCTTTCGAACTATCATCCCCGGCAGAAGCCTGAGCAACCTGCTGCATCAGCGGCTGGCGACCGTTCTGACTATCTGCACCCGTCTGTTGCCCGCCCGTGTTAGATGTCTGCGGTTGCATATCTGTCACAATACGATCCGCGCTGGCCCCTGCCGTCGGTTGATTTATCGGCCGACTCTCAGCGGAGCGTGTAGCGTCGGCAGTTACACTAGCCAAGGCAACCGGCTCTGCGGAACCCACAGAGTCAACTAGCGGTTTCTGATCCAGCTCATCAACAACCTGCGTCTGAACCAACTCGTCACTGGAATTCAACTGGGTCGCTTTCATCTCAGCGTCAGTCACTCCTGCCTCACCCTCTGCGCCTAGACCTGTCACAGTAGGATCCGGTAGCTCCCCATCCGGGGCGAGCACCTCAGCAAAAAGCGCCTCGCTATTTGACTGCTGAATATTCGATAGCTCTTTTGGCTCAGCACTGGTTGCCTGACCTAACGTTTTCGCAGCTAACTCGGCGAGCTGAGCCTCCTCAGGTTTACCCGGCAGGTCCACCAACACAGCGTCGCTAGCCTCTCTGCTTGCGCGCCCCGCAAGCTCAGAATCAGTCTGTTCGAGAGTCTCTGCGCCTTCTGGGGTTACAACGTTAATTCCATCCTCAGTCTCTGCCGCCTCTTCAGCGACCATCTGACTGGCTGCGAGTGCGGAACCTAAAGCCTCAACACCATCTTCACTCACAAGATCATTGGTAAGCGCGCCCCCCTGAGAGTCTGTTTCTGATGTGGCATCGGCCGCCGTATTTTCTGTCGAGTCAGATGAGGACGCGTTTACAGCATCCTCAGACTTTACATCCTGTTTATCACTTTTAGGACTAGCGCCAACATCATCCTTGTCGGAATGAGACTTTAGAGAAGAGTTAACATCTGAGTGATCATCTTTCGCATCAATCTCATCACCTTTATCACCCTTCGACTCAACCTCTCGAGCACTCTCAGAGCGTGACGGAGAGTCCGACCGACTTTCTGAAGGCAAAGAGCTGCCCTCTTGCGGCAAACTTTTGCTCTCTGCACGGTCAAACTGCGCCGGCCTGTTGGAGGCTTCACGCATCCAATTTGCGAAACCATCAGCGTTTGCACCTTGTCCAATACCGCCAGGCGCCAGACCTGACGGGGAATTAGCACTGCTTGGCTTAACCGCAAAAGAGAGTTGAAAATTGGATGTCTGCATCACTTGACCTCAATACCAATGATGATTTTTCAAGGGTATCGCAAGCATCATGCCAAACCGCTGAAAGGGCTAAGATAGTTGCCTAGATATGATTTATCGGGCGGTTCTGCCAAAGCTCATCAATCTGCTTCTGCAGCTGCTTCTCCTCAACGATAGACTCGCGATCTTTGAGCTTAGCCTGCAGCTTGACGATAGCCCTTTCACGGGCGTAAAGCTTACGCCACCAAGCCTCAACTTCGCTGTGCTGGCGCGCAAGATGCTCTACAACCTGGTTCTGCTGTGAAATACTACCTCTAAGCCGTCCAATAAAGGCTGTCGGCACCTGCAACTGCATGCTGTTTAGGGTATCGCCCTGCTTTAGCCGAGTCTCTTCTATGTACTCGCCAAGGAAAGTTTTGAGTTGTTCCAGGCCTTGTTTAGCTTGCTGCAACTTCGAAGATGACTCCTGCAAAATGCGATCTGCCTCCTCACGCTTACGCTTGGCAAGATCCACGACTAGATCTAAGCGACGCGAGCCTTTGAACCTAGACACAGATTAGCCCCCTCGTCCTTGCGGAATCTGCGGACGTTGAACCTGCTGCCGCGCCTTAGCTTCTGCCTCGGCCTTAGCTTGAATCTGGCGGGCACCATCTATCAGCATCGCCAGCTCCTGAACCGAGCTCGCCATAGGCTTGGCATCAATCATAGACTGTTGTAGGTAGGCGGCAATGGGCTCACGCATTTTAATAGAGAGGTCGATAGCCGGATCACTACCTGGGTTATAGGCACCAACGGAGATAAGATCGGCATTTTGCTCATAACGAGACCAGAGCCGACGCAACTGCATCGCCATCTCCAGCCGATCGGCCGGTAATATTTGCGGCATTGCACGGCTAATGGACGCCTCTAGGTCGATAGCGGGGTAGTGCCCTTGCTCAGCCAAATCGCGCGAGAGCACTATATGGCCATCGAGTATCGCGCGAGCAGAGTCAGCTACTGGGTCTTGCTGATCGTCTCCCTCAGTGAGTACCGTGTAGAAGGCCGTAATGGAACCACCGCCCTCATCACCATTACCCGCACGTTCAACCAGTTTAGGCAACTTTGCAAACACTGAGGGCGGGTAACCGCGTGTAGCCGGCGGCTCCCCAACAGCAAGGGCGATCTCACGTTGAGCTTGTGCGTAGCGGGTTAGCGAGTCCATCAGTAGCAGAACATTCTTGCCCTGATCACGAAAATCCTCAGCAATACGTGTGGCTAGCTGAGAGGCACGCAAGCGCATCAAAGGCGACTCATCAGCGGGGGCAGCGACCACCACAGAGCGTGCAAGACCCGCCTCACCCAGGCTCTGCTCGATAAACTCTCGCACTTCCCTACCGCGCTCACCAATAAGCCCTACTACAATGACTTCAGCCTCGGTAAAACGGGTCATCATCCCCAGTAGCACAGACTTACCCACGCCTGATCCGGCAAACAGACCCATGCGCTGTCCGCGCCCAACTGATAACAGACCATTTATTGCTCTGACACCAACATCAAGAGTCTCTTTGATCGGAGCACGCCGAAGTGGATTAATCATCTTACCTGCAAGATCAACCCAACGATCCACAGCAAGCTCACCCTTGGCATCCAAGGGCCGACCTATCCCGTCAATTACACGTCCGAGCAGCCCCATACCCACAGGTACCGCGGCCGCCTCCTTGGAGGGCCAGACACGCGCACCAGGCTCCAGACCTTCTATTGTAACGAGGGGCATCAGGTAAATTCGATCTCCCGAGAAACCTACCACTTCAGCGTCGGCAATTTGACGAGCGGAGATCTGGACACGGCAATACTCGCCAAGCGCCACACGCAGACCCACAGCCTCTAGCGTCAGACCAATCATGCGTGTTACGCGACCTTCAACGTGAATTTCAGGGCTGCCAAGTGGAGTGTTTAGATCTTGTGTGAGGCGTTCAATTAGCGTCATCGGCAGTGTTTCCGGAGGCACCCTGCAGCAAGTTTTCAGCAACTTGTAGCACCTTCTGCTCCAGCTCGGAGTTGATGACACAGCTACCGGCCACCAGCTTGAGGTCACCACGCTTCGCGTCAGGGTTCTCTCGCAGCTCCCAGCCTTGCAAGTCGGCATAGCGCTGCAGTTGCGCACAATCTTCAGGGTGCATGGAGAGAACCGGAGTACCCGCACCCGGCGGCACCATATCAAGCGCCTGCTTTATGGTCTCAAGGATCAGGTCCGTGCGTTGAGCAAACTCAGCTTCCACTAACGCACTACTAACTCGCAAAACCAACTTCAGAATGAGCTGATGCAGCTCCTCCTCTTGCTCTTTGAGAGGGTGTTGCAACTGACCTAACAGTGCGTTGTATCCATCAAGTTGCTGCTGGATACGTTTTTCAGCCTGCGCCAACCCCTCATCAAGGCCTTGCTTCAGGCCTTGCTCGCGCCCCTCTGCGATACCCTCTTTACGCCCTTGCGCTAGCCCTTCCTGACGAGCCTCTTCACGAATCGCCTCCCACTCGG